>JBKJQZ010000262.1:0-2586 GCA_046594835.1 Acidimicrobiales bacterium
GGTCCGAGGCGCCCGCGCCCGACGCGCATGCCGGCGGCGACGCCGAGCCGGCGCCCCGCCGCGGGTTTGCGGCTCGTGCCGCCGCGCTGGCCGCCGATACCGCGTCTGACCCCGCATCGCAGGTCACCGTGACCGACATCCCGACCCCCGATGACCTCGCCCCGATCGAGTCCGCGCCCGTCACCGGCTTCGCCGGTCGGCCCCGCGAGAACCGTGACGGCGGCGAAGGCCGTCAGGGTGGCGATGGCGGCGGCGGTCGCAACCAGAACCGTGATCGTGACCGCGACAGTGGCGAGGGTGGCGGCGGTCGCAATCAGAACCGCGAGGGTGGCCAGAACCGCGACGGCGGTGAGGCACGCCAGGGCGGTGGTGGCAACAATCAGAACCGCAATAACCAGAACCGCAACCAGAACAACCAGAACAACCAGAGCCAGGGAAACCAGAACCAGGGCAACAGCAATAACAACCAGGCTTCGGACCTGAACAAGCGGACGAACCGCAGGCGTCGTGGCCGTGACCGCTTCGACGGTCTCGGCGGTGGCGGTGGCGGTGGCCAAGAGCGCGACATGCCGGGCTACCAGGATCAGCAGAGTTTCGACGGCGAACCACAACCCGTCGCCGGTCTGCTCGATCTTGCGGACGCCGGCTTCGGCTTGATTCGCGTCAAGGGCTACCTGCCTAACGCGGAGGACATCTACGTTCCCGTGTCCGTGGTGAAACGCAGCGGCCTTCGCCGCGGCGACCGCATCGTGGGCACCTGTCGGCCCGCGACCGCGCAAGAAAAGTACGGCGCGCTCCTCGAGGTCGAATCCGTCAGCGGCTTGACCATCGAGGAGGCGAAGGCTCGTCCCAAGTTCGACGACCTGACCCCGCTGTTCCCCGACGAGCAACTGCGCCTCGAAATGCCGGGCCAGCCCACCAATATGGTCGCCCGTATCGTCGACCTGCTCTCGCCGATCGGCAAGGGCCAGCGTGGACTGATCGTGTCGCCGCCCAAGGCCGGTAAGACCACCGTCCTCAAGCAGATCGCGACCTCGATCGAGGCCAACAACCCCGGCGTTCACCTCATCGTGCTGCTCGTCGACGAGCGGCCCGAAGAAGTGACCGACATGCGACGTTCGGTTGCGGGCGAAGTGGTTGCGTCGACCTTCGACCGCCCGTCGGACGAGCACACCCAAGTGGCTGAGCTCACCATCGAGCGGGCCAAGCGCCTCGTCGAGGCGGGCCAAGACGTCGTGATCGTGCTCGACGGCATCACCCGTCTCGCGCGTGCCTACAACCTCGCGGCACCGGCCACGGGCCGGATCATGTCTGGTGGTATCGACACCGGCGCGCTGTATCCGCCCAAGAAGTTCTTCGGTGCAGCCCGCAACCTCGACGAAGGTGGTTCGCTAACCATCCTCGCGACCGCTCTCATCGAGACCGGTTCGAAGATGGACGAAGTGATTTTCGAGGAGTTCAAGGGCACCGGCAACATGGAACTCCGGCTGGACCGTCGCCTGGCTGAGAAGCGGATTTACCCCGCGATCGACGTAAATGGAAGTTCTACGCGTCGCGAGGAGTTGTTGTTCGAGCCGAAGGCGCTCCAAGCTGTATGGAAGCTCCGCCGAGTCCTTAACGGGCTCCAGGCGGACGGCACAGGTGCAGCTGCACTGGACCTGTTGATGGACAAGATGAAGCAAACCAAGACAAACGCAGAGTTCTTGGGCGAGATCGCCGCCGGCCCGTCGCCGGTCGCATAAAGGAACTGACATGGCAAAAGCTGGAATTCACCCCAACTACACCGACGCAAGCGTGAAGTGCTCCTGCGGGAACACCTTCACCACGCGCTCGACCAAGAACGAGCTGCACGCAGAACTCTGCAACGAGTGCCATCCCTTCTATACGGGCAAGCAGAAACTGGTCGACACCGGTGGCCGCGTCGAGCGCTTTCAACGCCGGTACGGGCGTCAGGGCTCGAAAAAAGAGGTCTAGGCGTGGCGCTCGACCCGCAAAAACGGGCGGCGCTGAACCTCGCAAAACTGAAGGTTCTGGCCGCATCGGCCGGAGCCGACGCGCTGACGCCGCTGGGATTCCCCGGCGGCGCCGCCGCGTCCGGAGCCACAGCTTCTGGCGAGACTGTCCTGTGGGTGCTCGGTGACACCTCCGGTGTCGCGACGCTCGGCGGAGCGCTTGCCGTCGCCCTTAAGGGCGACGTGCCCGATCGCCTCGTCGTCATCACCGACTCGGGCGATGACGCGAGCGTCACCGCCCGCCGCGCCGCCTACTTCGCCACCCCCGCCCGGATCGACGCCGCGTCGGTCGACGGCACCTCCTTGCACTTCTGTGCGGAGATCCGGTCGCATAACCACCAGAAACCCGTGCAGAACGACCTGGAGGACGTGATTCGGGCCGCAGGAGCCGAGCCGGTGTGGGAGCACGGGGTGTTGCGGGCCGAGGTGAAGGGCCTCGAGATCGCTCGGGTGGAGGACGGTGAACTAGCGGTAGGCGTGGGCAAGCACGACCGGGAGGGCCACCGCATGGCCAACCAGTTCCAGGATTCGGTCGACGCCCTGCGCGGCGTTGCGGCCCGCGTGCAAAGCGAAC
>JBKJQZ010000267.1:0-7280 GCA_046594835.1 Acidimicrobiales bacterium
TACCACGGCGACTCGCGGTGATAGCGGTCGTGACTGATGACGTAGTAGCCCTCGTCGGCGAGCATCTGCATCGCCTCCTTGGATCCGTCGTCGAGGCCCGGTCCGTGATGAAAGAACACGATCACGGCGAACGGGTCGGCTCCATCGGGACGCACGATGTGCACCCCCATCTCACCGTCAGCGGTTGAAAGCGTGTGTGTCTCGTTCACGGCGAAGACCGTATCCGCCTTCCGGTCGCCCGCCCCTGAGCAGCTGGTGCCTGTCAGCAGCTCCACACGCTGTCGAGGCGTGGGTCTGGCGCGTACGAGCAGTAGGTACCCGTGTTGATGCAGAGCTCGAAATGCGTGGCGAGTTGAGGATGGTGTTCACCGATCCGCGCGACGGCCTGGCGGATCGCGCGGGTCACGGCGGCCCGCGCTCGTTCTGAGGTTGAGCCGGCGCGCCGACCTCGGCCACCAAGGCCAACCGCGCGCGACAGTTCCTGCACGAGAAAGTCGCGTTCGACGTCGGCCTGGGCGGCCCGATCGGCGTCCCCGTTCGCTTCTGCCTGCTCGCGGTCGTCTTCGATCTCGGCGAGCCGTCGCCGGTACGCGTCCTTGGCGCGCGCATCGAGCATCTCGCCCGCGTCGCCGGAGACGTCGCGCGACGTGCCAGTCTCGGCGGCAACGAGATCTAAGACGTGGAACTCGCGCCCCGGATCACCCAGCAGCCGCGCCAAATACCGCATGCCCTTGAGGTCGCGTACGCGCACCGTGACCGCGTCAAAAACCACTAACCAGTAGTCGCCCTCGCGGCGAAAGACATTGCGGTCCGGGAGCGGGGATACCACGTTTGTGCGCGCTTCGATCCGCTCCAGAATCACGCGGGCGGCGTCGTGTTCCAAGGCCGCGAGCTGCTCCCGGCCGCTGGAGCGGAGTGCCTCGGCGAGGCCGATGCGCGCGAGGGCGGCTTCGTACGGCGCTCCGACCTCGTTCCACAGGCGAGCGGCTTCCGTAAAGGACTGTTCGGCGCCCGCGAGTTCGCCCTCCGCGAGGCGCACCCGTCCGCGTCCAAGCGCGGCACTGGCGCGCAGCGCCTTGCTCTGGAACCGGACCGCGACAACTTCGAGTTCGTCGGCTGCTGATCGAGCGCGCGCAACGTCGCCGGCCGCGATACCGATCTCGATCTGCGCCGCGAGCAACGGTGCGCGCCGCAACTCCGTGTTCGGAGGCATCTCCTTCGACGGCACCGGCAGCGGGCTCTCTAACGCCTCTCGAATCGACGCGGCGGCCGTAGCGATGTCTCCCTGCGCGAGACGCACCAGCGCGAGGCTCGGCTGAGGATCCCACGCGGCGCGATGCGCTCCCAGCAGGGCCTGTTCGGCACCCGCAACATCACCGCGGTGCAATCGGATCCGCCCGAGTTCACTTAACGGCCATCCCATCTCACGGCGCAAGTACGGACGCAGTTCCTCGCACGCCACAAGAACTTCGTCCTCCGCCTCGCTGCACATGCCGCGCAACCTGAGGATCTCGGCACGATGCACCCGGCAGCGTCCGTGAAGGCTCCCGATCGCGTTCGTTTTGCACCAACGCTCCATCGCCTCGGTCCACTGCTCCGCGGCGTCGTACTGCGCGAGCCCCTGCAGCGCACACACGAGTTCGCAGTACACGACACCGGTCGAGAGGGCGTCGAGATCGCCTGCGACAACGGCGACGCCGGCCTCCTCGAGCAGGTCCAGGCCCGTTTGAATATCGCCGTCGAGGATCACCAGACGCGCCAGGGCGACCTGTCCGATGGCGTGGGCTGCGGGGTCAAGGCGCGCGCCGAGTTCGACCGCGCGACCCGCCCATTCCCGCGCCGCCGCGAGATTGCCGGTGAGCATTCGTTCGTAGGTGCGCACGACCGCCAGCCAGGCGTGGGGCGGCGATTCGGCTTGGCCGTCGAGGAGCCGCTCCGCTCGCGTCAGCCAGCCGCGCACGGGCGCCAACAGGGCGGTGTCGAAGAGCAGATGCATCGCAACGCGGACTGCCGCTCCTGCGGCGGACACGGGGTCGCCAACCTCAAGCAGACCCGAGTGCGCCCGTTCCCACATCTCGATCGTCACGTCGAGGTGGCCGGCCGCGTAGGCCACATCGCCCACGACCGGAAGGTCGGCTAGGCCCAGCAAACCCTCGTCCTCGGCCTCCATGAACAGCTCGAACGCTGCGGGCCAGTGCCCATCCGACGCGGCGTGATGCGCGCGCTCGAGAAGGTCCGAGCCCGTGACCTCGGTCATCTCACACCTCCACTAGGGAGTTACCGCGGTAACAGTCTTGGTTACGCCTACTGGTTGCGTGTCGAAACTCGATGCGACAGAAGGGAACGCAGCCATGCCGTTCATCAACGTGAAGCTAATCGAGGGTGTGTTCGACGCCGACCAGAAGCGGGAGATCGTGACAAAGCTAACCGATGCAATGGTCAGCATCGAAGGCGAGAACATGCGACCGGTGACGTGGTGCGTCATCGAGGAAGTGCGCAGCGGCGACTGGGGCATCGGCGGCAACGCGCTCACCACCGCCGACGTGAAGAACCTGGCGGCCGGGCAGCCGGCGGAGGTCTAAGCCATGAAGACCGCACACGTCAACGGCGTCGAGTTGGAGTACGAGGAGGTGGGAGCGGGCGAGCCGGTGCTGTTGATCAGCCCGGTGCTCGCTGACGGCTTCGCGCCGCTCGTGTCAGAACCCGCGCTTGGCGACCAATACAAGTTGATCCGCTATCACAAGCGCGGATGGGTTGGCAGCACACACACGGTCGGTGCGGTGAGCGTCGCCGAACACGCCGCCGATGCTGCGGCGCTGCTCGCCCATCTGGGCGTGACCCGCGCGCACGTCGCGGGTCACTCCACCGGCGCAGCGGTGGCGGCCCAGCTCGCTATGGACTCGCCCGACACCGTGGCCACGCTGGCCCTGCTCGAGCTCTCGATCTTCTCGGTACCCAGCGGCCCCGCGTTTCTCGAAGGCGCCGGCCCCGTATTTGACGCCTACCAGGCGGGTCACCACGACGAAGCAGTCGCCATGTTTCTGAGCGCGGTGAGCGGGCTGGACTGGGAGACGTGTCGAGGGCTGCTCGAGGACCGCGTCCCGGGCATAGTCACCCAGGCAGTCAAAGACGCCGACACCTTCTTCGGCGTCGAGCTCCCAGCGCTGGTCGACTGGACGTTCGGAACCGAGCACGCAGCGACCATTCAGCAACCGGTGTTATCCGTGCTCGGCTCAAACACTCAAGCCTTGTGGGTCGAGGTCGCCGCCTTCTTGCGCGCGTCGCTGCCCAACGTCGAGGCATGCACCGTTGAGGGTGTCGGCCACCTACTTCACCTCCAGCGGCCGGAGCCCGTGGCACGCGCGCTTGCGACGTTCCTCGGTAGCCACCCGATCACCCAACCACACGGACGACGCTGATCACTTGGTGGTCGTTTTGATCGCATCGTCGACAAGGAGGTCCACCATGCGATCGAGGTGACGGATCCAGCGGCGCGTTGTAGGTTCGTTCGCGAGCTGGGCGTCGATGAGACCAGCGGTCATCGCGACGAGGCAATCAACGTCGGCCTGATGGGTGACGCCCGCGGCGTTCACCCGCTCTACGAAGCCGCCAAGAACCGCGCCGGCGACCGCGTACGAATCGTCGGAGGGAGTGAAGCCGGGAAGGTGACGAAGGAACATCAACTCGTAGCGCGCCGGCCGTTCAAGCGCGAACGATGCAAACGCGGCGAGGTACTTCTTCAACGCGCGGCGCGGGTCCGACGGCAATCGCAGCGCGGCGAGGTGGGCCTGCAGCTGGCGGTTGCCGTCGGCGAACATCGCGTCGTACAGCGCGTCCTTCGAATCGAAGTACTCATACAACGATGGCTGACGCATTCCCACCGCGCGAGCCAACGCGTGCAAAGACAGACCCGCGACGCCGTCCACGTCGGCGAGGTCCCAGGCCGCCGCAACGATCAAGGCAATCTTCGCCTCACGCCGCAGCGAAACCTTGCTCTCGTTCATCGTGCGCGGTCGAACACAATCACGCGTTGATCTCTGTCTCGACGTGGGCCCGCAACCGTTGCAGAGTCTCTTCCATCCCGGCGTGCATCTGGGCCCGCCGGTCGCCGCTGGTAAAGCTGCCGATGATTACCCATCCGAATCGGCTGACCGGCTTGGTGAAGACGTAGGACTCAACCACCTCGGTCCCCTCCGCATGCGGAAGGAACTCATAGGTCCACTCGACCGTGCCGCCGAACGGCTCGGTGCGGCTCCAGGCGACTTTCTTGCCGGGTTCCAGCACCGTCATCGTCGCCTTGTTGCCCAGCGTCGGTCCGCGGCTGAACTTGTTCTTCGCCGCAAAGCGAGCGCCAACCACCGGGCCGGTCGCCCCATCGAGCCACCGGCACTCGACTACCTCGGGGCTGAACTCGCGCATGCGAGTGACGTCGGCGAGAAGGCCGTACAGCTTCTCCGGTGTCGTCGCCATTACGAGACGAACTTCGTCCTGGTCGAGGGTCTGTTGCATAAACGCCATCAATCACTCCGTTTCCCTATCGGTGATTGGATCATTACCTATCATCGATAGGCTGTCAAGGGACGAGCGGACGACGCTGACCTTCTTGCGCCGTATATGGCTACGCTTTTCTGCGGGCAGAAAGCGAGCGCCATGGGAAAGAAGCCGAGCAGCGACGCTCAGTGTCGGTTCGCGAAGGCGGCCCCACGACACTTCTTGTACCCCGCCCTACTGCTCCTACTAGCGGAGGAGCCTCGCCACGGCTACCGCTTGGTCGACGCGCTCCTTCGGCTCGGGTTCGGACCCTTTGACCGACCGAGCGTGTACCGAGCGCTGTCCGATCTCGAATCTGACGGACTCCTGCACTCGTGGGCGGCAGCGCCGACGGCAGGCTCGACGCGCCAGGTCTACGCCGTCACGGAGTCAGGCTTCGATGCGTTAGCGAAGTGGATGGAGGTTGTTGACGACGAGCAAGCAACTCTGTCCGCAGTCCTCAAGCGCTACGACCTCACCCTGGGGGAATCGGGCCGCGGCGATGAGTCCCGGGCATGAACGTCCCGACTGAGCGCGACGCACCCTCACCGTTGGGCATGGATCTCTCCTCGGCCGCCCTGACACTCGCACGGCGGTTCGCCGCCGGGGCCACGTTGTGGTGCTGGTCGCCGGGATCGGCCCACCATGCGCAGCACGTGGCCGTCGAATTCGTGCATCCCGTCATCGTCGGGACGCGGGCGTTACCCGCGGTCGCAGTAATCAATGACGACCTCGCTCCCACGTTGCGGCCACTGGCGCGCAGCGGCGACGTGTTACTCGTCGTCGGTGGTTGCGCTAACGACGCGTCCGCGTTGCGGCGGGCCGAGGCGTGGGGTTTGACCACCATGTGGCTCGGCGTCGGCCCGAGACCCGACGATCGAGCGGCAGCGCACGTTGTCTGGGTCAGCCCCGATCCCGAAGCGAGCGACGACGGGCGGCTGGTGCTCGGCTACCACGTGCTCTGGGAACTCACACACGTGTGCTTTGCACACCCCGGACTCCTTGTTGAAGCAGTGGATGACGGTGCCGTGTGCACGACGTGTTCAGACGAGGGTCGGCTCGGCGAGGTCGTACGCATCAACAACGACGACGCCACCGTGCGAACCGCCGCAGGCTTGGAGAGCGTCAGCACCATGATGGTCGGCCCCGTCGAAACCGGTGATCTCGTGGTGGTCCACGCCGGCACCGCCATCACGGTTGTCGACCTGTGACCGATTTCCTCTATCCGTTCATCGAGGCCGACGAGCGCGACGCCGGCGGGCTTTTGGTAGATCTCGCCCACTCGGCCGACGCCAAGTTCGAAACCAGCGCCGCGCTGCAAGCCCAAACTCTCGCGGTGCTCGACGACCGACTCGATGCCACCGCCGCCGCAATGGCTGATCGCTTCGACGCCGGCGGCCGACTGTTCGCGTTCGGCAACGGCGGCAGCTCGACCGACGCCGCGAGCGTGGTGGCGCTCTTCGTTGATCCGCCACGCGGGCGCGCCCTGCCGGCGCGTTCACTCGTGGCCGATCACGCGGTGCTCACTGCGCTGGCCAACGACGTGGGCTACGAGCTCGTGTTCTCGCGTCAGCTCATCTCGAGTGCCGACCCCGCCGACATCGCCTTCGGTTTGTCGACCAGCGGTGGCTCCACCAACCTCCTGCGCGCCTTCGTCGACGCTCGTCGGTTAGGGATGCTCACCATCGGTTTGGCCGGTTACGACGGCGGCGCCATGGCGCAGGCCGGGACGGTCGAGCACTGTCTCGTAGTCTCATCCGCCAGCGTCCACCGAATCCAGGAGGTACAGAGCACGGTGATGTTCAACCTCTGGGAACGGGTGCAGCGATGCCTCACAGGAGCGCAGCGATGAGCAGTGAGATTCGTGAAACACGCGTACTCGAACGGATTGAAAGCTTTCGCCGGCGCAGGCCGCGCTTTACCGACGAGATCGTCACCCTTGCTCACGGCGCGGGAGGCAAATCGTCGGCCGCGTTGATCGACGCGGTGTTCCTCGAAGCCTTCGCCAACGAAGCGCTGGCGCCGCTCGCCGACGCCGCCCAACTCAGCGTGACCGACGGTGCCCGGCTCGCGTTCAGCACCGACTCGTTCGTTGTTCGGCCTCGATTCTTTCCCGGCGGCTCGATCGGACACCTCGCGGTCCACGGGACCGTCAACGACGTCGCGATGCTCGGCGCCCAGCCGCGCTGGCTGTCAGCCGCCTTCGTGATCGAAGAGGGCTTCGCTGTAGCCGAGTTGCGCAGCATCGTGGCCGACATGGCCGACGCGGCCCGCCTCGCCGGGGTGACGATCGTGTCGGGCGACACCAAGGTGGTGGACAAGGGCGCGGCCGACGGGCTCTACATCACGACCGCCGGCATCGGGGTGCTTCCCGACGGTCGCCACCTGGGGCCGGAATTGGTGCAGCCGGGCGACGTCGTCATCGTGTCGGGCACGATCGGCGACCACGGTATGGCCGTGATGCTCGCACGCGGCGACCTCGCGCTCGAAGCCGATATCCGCTCCGACACCGCCCCGCTCGGCGGGTTGGTCGAGGCGCTGCTCACCGCCGCCCCCTCGACGCGCTGGATGCGCGACCCCACGCGTGGGGGGCTCGGGACGGTGTGCAACGAACTGGCGAAGGACACCAACCTCGCGGTAGTGCTCGACGAAGCCAAACTCCCGATCGACCCCGCCGTGGGCGCGGCCTGCGACCTACTCGGCATCGACCCGTTGTACGTCGCCAACGAAGGCAAGCTCGTAGCGATCGT
>JBKJQZ010000027.1:0-7633 GCA_046594835.1 Acidimicrobiales bacterium
TCGGGCCGAACGAAGACCTCACCAAGTACCCGCGTCCGTTCGAGGCCGACGCCGCCCTCGCCGAGGGCCACGGCGCCGACTACACCTTTCACCCGTCGGTGGAGGAGATGTATGACGATCGCATCCTCACGAGCATCCACATCGATGAGATCACCGAAACGATGGAGGGCGCAGTGCGCCCCGGCCACTTCGCCGGGGTCGCCACGGTCGTGGCCAAGCTCTTCAACGCGGCCGGCGCGTCGACCGCGTTCTTCGGCGAGAAGGACTTCCAGCAGCTGCAGGTTGTCCGTCAGCTGGTGAAGGACCTGTCGTTCCCGATCGAGATCGTCGGCTGCCCGATTATTCGTGAGGCCGACGGGCTCGCGATGTCAAGCCGCAACGTGTACCTCAGCGCCGAGAATCGCGCCGCGGCAACCGTGCTGTATCGCGCGCTGCAGGCAGGCGCGAGCGACCTCGTCAACGCCAAAAGTGTCATCACTGACATCGTCAACGCCGAACCGCGGGCGACCCTCGATTACGCCGAGGTCATCGCTACCGATCACGAAATCCGTCTCCTCGTCGCTGCCAAATTCGGCACGACGCGACTACTCGACAACCTAGGAGTTGCACGCTGATGCGTCGTCGCATGATGAAGTCGAAGATCCACCGTGCCGTGGTTACCGACGCCAACCTTCATTACGTGGGCTCGATCAGCCTCGACCCGCGCCTGATGGAACTCGCGGACATCCTCGAGTGGGAGCAGGTAACCATCGTCGACATCGACAACGGGGCCCGGTTCGAGACGTACGCGATCGTCGGCAACCCGGGCGAGATCACGCTCAACGGTGCTGCGGCGCGCCTCGTGCACCCCGGCGACAAGGTGATCATCATCACCTACGGCGACTACGACTCCGAGGAGTGCGCCAACTTCACCCCTCTGATCGTGCATGTAGACGAACAGAACCGTCCTGTGCCGCACGACGTCGCGCTCGAAGCGGCGCAATAGGGACACGCACCCGTCCGGGTGCAAGGCTGTAACCACATGGCCGATCTCGACCTGCTCGTCCTCGGTTCCGGCGTTGCCGGACTGAGCGCGGCCGTGCGCGCCGCGACCATCGACCTGCGCGTAGGGGTGCTCACCAAGGGCGAACTCGAGCAGAGCGCGACTCGCTGGGCCCAGGGCGGCGTTGCCGCGGTGCTCGGCGACGACGAGGACTCCACCGACCTGCACCTCGCCGACACGCTGGCGGCCGGCGCGGGATTGTGCGACGTCGACGCCGTGCGCGTCCTCGTAGACGAAGGCCCCAAGCGCGTCACTGAACTCATCGCGCTCGGTGCAGTCTTTGATCGCGACACCGACGGCCGCCTGCTCCTCGCGCGGGAGGGTGGCCACTCGGTTGCCCGCATCGTGCACGCTGGCGGCGCTGCGACGGGCATGGAGATCGAGCGCGCTCTGGTCGACGCGACGCGGAGCACAGCGGCCTCGGTCATGGAGAAGTGGCTCGCGGTTGACCTCATCGTCGAGGACGGCAAGTGCAAGGGCGTCCTCGCCCGCACGCCCGAAGGCGAACGGATCGAAGTGCGCGCCACGCACACCCTCTTGGCCACGGGTGGCGCGGGCCAGATGTTCGCGGTCACCACGAACCCCGAGCAGGCCACCGGCGACGGCATCGCTATGGCGCTGCGAGCGGGCGTGCCTGTGGCCGACGTCGAGTTCATGCAGTTCCACCCCACGGCTCTGCATCACCCCGCCATGCCGCGTCCGCTGCTGAGCGAAGCATTGCGCGGCCACGGCGCCTTGTTGCGCGACAAAGACGGCAACCAGTTCGTCGACGAACTCCAGCCTCGCGACGTGGTGTCCCGCGCCATGCAGGCGAAGATGCTCGAACAAGGCATCGACCACCTCTGGCTCGACGCCACCGGCCTTGAGAAATTCGCTGAACGATTCCCGACCATCCGGGCGTCGCTCAGCAAGGTCGGCCTCGACCCGTCGAAGGAGTGGCTGCCGATCGCTCCCGCCGCGCACTACCTGTCGGGCGGCGTCGTGACCGACCTCGACGGACGCGCCGCGCTCGAGGGACTATGGGCCGCCGGCGAAACGGCGTGCGTCGGTGTGCACGGCGCCAACCGCCTCGCGTCGAACTCACTGCTCGACGGCATGGTCTTTGCCGCACGCGTCCTCGAAGCGATCGACGCCGGCAAGCTCACACCCGAGCCGACCGGTGCGATGCGAGCCGTGCTCGAAGGCGAAGGCGGTATCCCCGGCCGCCGCATTCCGCGTCCCGAAATGGCGCGCGCGGTAGCGCCCGCTGCGCTTGGTCCCGACAAGATTCGCGACGCGCTGCAGCGGGCGATGACCCAAGGCGCGGGAGTGTTGCGCAGCGCGCAGTCCATTGTTGACACCGACAAGGAGTTGCTGAGCCTGCACGCGGCGATCCCTTCGTACATGCGCGACGACGAACTCGAGCTCAACAACCTCTTCACCGTCGCGTACGCATTGCTCGACGCCGCCCTCGCACGCGAGGAAAGCCGCGGCGCGCATACGCGCACCGATTTCCCCGAGACCAGCGCCGACTATCGCTGTCGCCTTGTGCTCGGGTGAACGTCGCCATGCACCCACCGATCGCTGCCGTACGCGCGGCGGTCTCGCTCGCGCTCGCGGAGGATCTCACGCCGATGGGTGATCTCACTGCGTCCCTTGTAGATCCCGGAGCGCGTGTGCACGCCGCCCTCGTCGCCCGCCAGGGCGGGGTGATCGCCGGCACGTTGTGCGTCGAGGAGACGTGCCGGCAAGTCGACCCGGACATCGACGTGTCGTGGGAAAGCGTCTTCGCTGACGGCATGGACGTTGAGCCCGGCGACGTTGTGGGCCACCTCCACGGCTTCCTCGCTTCGGTGCTTACCGCTGAGCGAACTGCGCTCAACTTCATCAGCCACCTCTCGGGCGTCGCCACGCTCACGTCGCACTTCGTTGACGCGGTGCGCGGCACCGGCGTCACCATTCTCGACACGCGCAAGACCACGCCCGGTTTGCGCGCGCTCGAGAAGGCGGCGGTGCGCGCTGGTGGTGGTCGTAACCACCGCGGCTCGCTGAGCGAGATGGTGCTCGTAAAAGACAACCACCGTGCGGGCCTCTCCATCGCGGACGCAGTGATGCGTGCGAAAAACGCGTGGCCGGCGCGCACGGTGGAAGTCGAGTGCGACTCGCTCGACCAGGTGCGCGAGGCGGTGGCGGCCGGTGCGCAGATGGTCATGCTCGACAACTTCGCGCCCGAGGCGATCGCAGAGGCGGTCGCGTTCGTAAACAAGCGAGCGATCGTCGAAGTGAGCGGACGCATGAACCTCGACACCATTCGTGCCTACGCCGAAGGAGGCCCCGACGTGATCAGCGTCGGCGCGCTTACGCACTCGGCGCCCGTGTTCGACTTCGGCCTAGATCTGGAGGTCTCTTAGGTGCTCCTCGCTATCGACGCTGGCAACACCAACACCGTGATTGGTTTGTATGACGGGCTGAACCTGCTGCGCCCGTGGCGCCTCGCCACGCAGGCCGAGCGCACCAGTGACGAACTCGCACTGCTGGTCACGCAGTTCCTCAGTCAGCACGACCTTGAGTTCGACGAGCACATCGCCGGTGTGGTCGTGTCCTCGGGCGTGCCGCGCGTCACGAGCGCGCTGCGCGAGATGACAATGCGGTACGCCCCGCAGGCGAACCTGGTGGTGCTTGAACCGGGCACCAAGACCGGCATGCCGATTCTCTATGACAACCCGCGCGAGGTTGGTGCGGACCGCATCGCCAATGCGGTCGGCGCGTACGACCTCTACGGCGGTCCGACCGTGGTGGTCGACTTCGGCACCGCCAACACGATCGAGGCGATCAGCGCAGCGGGCGAGTACCTCGGTGGCGCGATCTTCCCGGGTATCGAGATCAGCCTCGACGCGCTGTTCGCACGTGCGGCGGCGCTGCGACGAGTCGAGCTGGTTGAGCCCCGCAACATCATCGGCAAGACCACGGTCGAGTCGATCCAGTCCGGCGCGATCTATGGCTTCGTCGCCCAGACCGACGGATTGGTCCGTCGTTTCCTCGATGAGCTCGGCGAAGCAACCGTGGTCGCGACCGGCGGGTTGAGCGGACCGATCGTGCGGCTGTCAGAGACGATTGAGCACCACGAGCCCTGGCTTACGTTGCACGGGCTGCGCATCATCTACGAGCGCAACGCGTCGTAGTGCGCCGGGTGACGCGCGTCGCAGCGATTCTCGCGGTGGCAAGCGTGCTCGTTGCGTGCAAGGGCGACGCCAAGCTCCCCACGAGCAAGCCGGCACGCACGACCACGTCATCATCGCGGGGTGCTGGCGCGTCGCCGGCGGCGGCGATCACGACCCTCCTCGCCACGACGGGCACGACCACCAAGACCGCCGCACCGTCTGACGTGGTGCGTTTCCCGACAGCCGGTGCGTACAAGTTCCAGGACACGGTCACGCCCGACGACGGCAGTCGCGGGAGCGACCGTGTTACCTACTTCTCGCTCACCAGCCCCAGTACGAAGGTCGTGCGGGTGCAGGAGTCCGACGCCCAAGGTGTGCCACAATCGAGCGCGTTCTACGAGGAGCGCCACGATGGCGACGGCTTGTGGCTCACCGCCAGCTCGCTCGCGTCCGGGGTGTGCGAGTGGCAGCCGAAGTCGGCCTCGCTTCCCCGGCGCGTGATCACGGGCGGCACGTCGAAAACCGATTCGTCGTGCAAGGCCGGCGACGTCACGCTGCAACTCACGACCACGGTAAAATTTAAGGCGATCCGCGACGTGACAATTGCGGGGCGAACGCTGCGCTGCGTCGACGTCACCCGGCACCGCGTCCTGAGCGACGGCACTACCTCGATTACCTCTGACGCCGTGGACACGTTCTCGTTCTCTCTCGGCATGCGCGTCGCCACGTCGGAGCACGCCTCGACCGAAAAGGATGGACGCGCCTCGGGATTTACGCGCAACCTGGTTCTCGTTTCGCCGCCTTCCTAACTAGCGTCGGGCGCCTTATGAGCATCCCGTACCGCTTCGAACAGACCGCTGTCGCGGCCGACCTTCGAGCCGACTACGGGTCGCTCGAACCTGGTAGCGAGACCGGCGTCGTGGTGTCGATGGCCGGTCGCCTGATGCTGCGCCGTGAGCAGGGCAAGCTCGCCTTCGGCACGCTCGACGACGCGACTGGGCGCATCCAGCTCTTCGCCGGCAACGGCTGGACCGAGAACTTCGCTGAGTTCTGTCGTCTGTCGCTTGGCGACTGGATCGGCGCCAAGGGCGAAGTTGTAGCAACCCGCACGGGTGAACTGTCGGTGAAGGTAACCGAGTGGGTGCTGCTCGCCGAGGCCAAGCGGCAGTTCCCCGACAAGTGGCACGGCATCAACGATCCGGACATGCGCTACCGCCAGCGCTACGTCGACACGTGGGTCACTGACGGCGCACGCGCCACGTTGCTGGCCCGGGCCAAGGTGCTCAGCTCAATGCGGCGCTATCTCGAAGATCGCGGCTTCATTGAGATGGAGACGCCCGTCCTCCACGGCGTGGCTGGCGGCGGTTACGCCAAGAAGTTCTCGACCCACTTCAACGCACTCGACACCGACTTCGAGCTGCGTATCGCGAGCGAGCTGTACCTCAAGCGTCTCGTGGTTGGTGGCTTCACCAAGGTGTTCGAAATCAGTCGCGTCTTCCGCAATGAGGGTCTATCGCCCCGGCACAACCCCGAGTTCACGATGCTCGAACTGCAGGAGGCCTACGCCGACTACACCGACATGATGAGGTTGTTCGAGGACCTCGTCGCGCACCTGGCAATGGAGGTATGCGGCACCACCAAGCTCACCTACGGCGGCCGCGAGCTCGACCTCACCCCGCCGTGGAGGCGGGCGACGATGGACGACCTCATCGAGGAGTCGATCGGTGTGCGCATCGACCTCAACTCACCGATCGAAGAACTGCGTGGCGTCGCCAACGAGCACGGCGTACCGATCAAAGACAGCTACGGCGCCGGCAAACTGCTCGTGGAGATCTACGAAAAGACGACCGAGACCAATTTGTGGGGCCCGGTATTTGTGCTCGATCACCCCAAGGAAACCTCCCCGCTAGCGCGGGATCATCGCGAGCGCCGCGGCTACGCCGAACGCTTCGAACCGATCGTCGCCGGACGCGAGCTCGGCAATGCGTTCACCGAGTTGATCGACCCCGTCGAGCAGCGCAACACCTTCGAGGCCCAAGCGCGTCAGAAGGCGGGAGGCGACGACGAGGCGATGGAGGTCGACGAGGACTACATCCGCGCCCTCGAATACGGCCTGCCGCCCAACGGTGGGCTCGGTATCGGCGTGGACCGACTCGTGATGTTGCTCACCGACGCGCAAAACATCCGCGACGTCCTACCCTTCCCCGCGTTGCGCCCCGAGGTCTTCTAAAGCGAAAGGTGTGGGCCCTCGGTCAGCGGCGGGCAATTACCTTCGAGGCAGGGAGTCGATGAGGACGTCGCCAAGGCGGGTCATAGCGTCGCGGGCCGGGGTGGCCGGGAGTGCGCCCATGGCATCGACGCCGCGGGCGACGTAGTCGCGGGCCCGGTCGATCGTGTAGCTGATGCCGTCGGAGCCCCGCACCATCTCGCGGGCTTTGTCGCGGGTACCGGTGTCGATTACGCCACCGAGCAGCGGAGCGAGCTCGGTGCCGATGTCGGCATCGGCGAGGGCTCGGAGGACGGGCAGCGTGTACACACCCTCAACCAGGTCGTTGCCGGCAGGCTTCCCGAGCTCCTCGTCGGTGGCCGTGAGGTCGAGCACGTCGTCAATCAGCTGGAAAGCCATGCCGTAGTTGTCGCCGAACGCAGTAAGGGCTTCGATCTGATTGCGGGGCAGATCGGCGACCAGCCCGCCAATACGTGCTGCGGTTGCCAGCAGCGACGCGGTCTTGCCGTTGATCGATGACTCGTACGCGGCAATGGAGCGGTCGATGGAGAACGCGGTCTTCAGTTCGCCGACCTGGCCCTCGCACAATCGTCCGATCGTGTTGGCCAAGAGCGCTGCCACTTCGGTGCCGAGCGACGCCGCTAGCTCCGACGCGCGTGACAACAAGAAGTCGCCCGACAGGATCGCCACGAGGTTGCCCCAGCGGGCGTTGACCGACGGCACACCGCGGCGGACCTCGGCCTCGTCCATCACGTCGTCGTGGTACAGCGAGCCGATGTGAACCAGTTCCACCGAAATGCCACCGGTGATGACGTCTTCGTTCACGGCGCACCCACCGGCGGCCGCAGCGACCATCGTGAGCACGGGCCGAAGGCGTTTGCCACCCGCGCCGATGAGGTGTCCGGCGATTTCAGTCAAATACGGATCGTCCGCGGTGACGGACTCTTTGAGACGCAGTTCGGTCCGCGCCAAAGCATCCGGTAGCCAGGGAAGATCCAGGGCCTCCAGGACGTTGACCATCTGTACATAACGGTACGCGTTTAAGAAACGAACTGGACAATCCGGGACGTCATCTTCGGGCGCCGCCCGACCGATCGGGTAGTAGCCCACCCACCACGTAGACTCTCAACCAACAGCCACCGCCAAGGGGAGGCGCTTTGTTCGAACGATTTACCGACAGGGCCCGCAGGGTCCTCGTCCTGGCCCAAGAAGAGGCCAGGCTTC
>JBKJQZ010000045.1:0-9307 GCA_046594835.1 Acidimicrobiales bacterium
CGGGCGGGTTCCAGGTGTTCTCGCTCAACCCGAAGGTTGACGACGAGGGCGTCACGTTCCGCTCCACCTACGACGGCTCCTCGCACCGCCTTACCCCCGAGAGCGCCGTGGCGATCCAGGCCGCAATTGGCGCCGATATCCAGATGGTGCTCGACGTGTGCCCGCCGCTTCCCTCCGAGCCCAACGTCATTCGCACCGCAGTAGAACGCACAGCCGCCTGGGCCGAACGAGCGCGGGGCGCACCTCGACCTGCGACCCAGGCCCTGTTCGGCATCGTGCAGGGCGGAGTGGACCCCGGGCTTCGCGCCGACGCGGCGCGCCGGACCGTCGCGCTCGACTTCGACGGCTACGGCATCGGTGGTCTGTCGGTGGGTGAACCCCGGCCCGAGATGCTGGTGGCCCTCGACGCGACGCTGCCCGAGTTGCCCGAGGACCGGCCCCGCTACCTGATGGGTGTCGGGGACCCGATCGGCATGGTCGAAGCCGTCACGCGGGGCGTAGACATGTTCGACTGCGTCTTGCCGACCCGCCTGGCTCGCCACGGCACCGCGCTCACCTCGACCGGCAAGGTGCAGGTACGAAACGCTCTGCATCGCACCGACCGCGGACCGATCGACGCAGCCTGCGAGTGCCGCACTTGCGCCCATTACAGCCGGGGCTATCTGCGCCATCTGCTGCAGGTCGGCGAGATGTCGGCGGCCCGGCTGTTGACGATCCATAACCTGGCCTGGATGTTCGGCTTCATCGCAAAGATGCAGCGTGCGATCGAGGCCGGCAGTCTCAGCGAGCTACGCGCGGAGGTTGTTGACATCTGGGATCGACCGGTCAGCCACTAAGTTCGAACGCCCTATGGGAGGTCTCGTCTTTCTGCTGCTGACCGCAGTGTTGTTTTATTTCTTCTTGGTGCGTCCGCAGCAGAGGCGGGTGCGCCAGCACAGCAACCTCGTGACGTCCCTCGAGGTTGGCAATGAAGTCGTTACTGCCGGCGGCGTCGTCGGCAACATCACCCAAATTAATGAGCGCGACGTGCTGCTCCAGGTTGCCCCCAACGTGGAGTTACGCGTCGTGAAGGGCGCCATCGCCCAGAAAAAGCCCGACGACGTGGAGTCAACTAAATGAAAAAGCGGCGCAATGCGCTGACCCTGCTGGTCGTGGCCGTCATTGCGGTCGGCTCGTTCAGCTTTGTGATTGTCAAGCACAACAAGCCCGCCCTCGGCCTCGACCTCCAAGGCGGGATCTCACTGGTGCTTGCCCCAGCGAAGAAGGTGGACATCTCGGTACTGAAGCAGTCCATCGAGATCATCCGTAACCGCGTCGATGCCCTCGGGGTCGGCGAGCCTGAGATCAGCCGTCAGGGCAACAACATCATCGTCGAACTGCCCGGCGTGAAAGATCAGGACAAGGCCCGCAGCGTGGTCGGCCAAACCGCCGAGTTGCGTTTCCGGCCGGTGCTGGTGCCAGGCATCCCGCCCGAGAACGCCAAGCCGACGACCACCACGACCGTGAAGGGTGCGACCACTACCTCGAGTGCGCCGGGGGCCACCACGACTACAACGATCAAGCCAACCGTGATCCCCACCACGAAGCCCGAAGACGACATCGCCACCAGCGCGGTGATCCTTCCGCTGAAGGACCACGACGGCACGGTCACGCAACGCATGCAGTTGGCGCCGGCCGTCCTCACCGGTGACGTCGTGAAGACCGCAAGCGCGGCCTTCGATAGCGGCAACAGTTCCTGGTACGTGCAATTGCAGCTCACCAGCACGGGCAGCCCACGGTTCGACGCCATGGCCGCGGCCAATCAGGGCAAGCAGGTGGCGATCGTGCTCGACGGCGTGATCAAGTCGGCGCCGACGATCCAGGCCGCCTCGTTCAACGGTCGGCCCACGATCACCGGTGACTTCAGCGAAAAAGAAGCCCGCGACCTGTCGTTGGTGCTGCGCTACGGCGCGCTGCCCGTGCAGCTCAAGGAACAGACCGTCGAGACCATCTCGGCCACGCTGGGCAAGGACTCACTGAAGGCGGGAATCCTCGCCGGTCTCGTGGGCCTCGGGCTCGTGCTGCTCTACATGATCTTCTACTACCGAGCCCTCGGTCTTGTGGTCGTGCTGGGCCTGATTCTGTCGGCATCGCTGCTGTGGTCGATCATCGCCTACCTCGGTACGCACAACGGGTTGGCGCTCTCGCTGGCCGGAGCAACGGGCATCATCGTGTCGATCGGCGTCACCGTCGACAGTTACGTCGTGTTCTTCGAGCGGCTCAAAGACGAGATCAAATCGGGTAAGACGATCCGCAGTTCAGTGGACCGCGGCTTCACTCGGGCCTACAAGACGATCGTCGCCGCGGACGTGTCGAGCCTCATGGGCGCCGGGGCTCTGTACTTCCTCACGGTCGGCCCGGTGCGCGGTTTCGCGTTCTTCCTTGGTCTCTCCACGCTGCTCGATCTGTTCGTCGCGTACTTCTTCACCCGGCCCATCGTTTCGATGCTGGCCCAAAACCGCACCTTCACCGAAGCAAAGGGCCTCGGCGTTGCCCGCGGCCTAGCTGTTAACCCCGGAGGCGCGTCGTGACCGCACCAACAGTCAAGGCCAGCCTGTGGAACCGGCTCTATCACGGCGAAACCACCTTCGACTTCATGAGGGCGCGCCGGTGGTACTTCACCGGCTCGGCCGTGCTGATCCTCCTCGGCATGATGTCGCTGGGGCTCAACGGACTCAACCGCGGCATCGAGTTCCGCGGCGGCACCTCGTGGGAAGTCCCGGCGAAGGGCTTTAGCGTTGGCGAGGCTCGCGACGCGCTGCCCTCGGCGCTACGTGGCGCCAAGGTGCAGCAGGTCGGCACGGACAAGGTCCGCGTCCAGGCCGACCCGCGCGGCACCGGCGATGCGCGTCGTTCGGCTGTGGAAGACGTCACTGCGCGACTCGCCAAGGCTGCGGGCGTGACGCCGAAAACCATCAGCGTCAACGACGTCGGACCCACCTGGGGCAATGAAATCAGCAAGAAGGCGGTACGCGCGCTCGAGTACTTCTTGGTGCTGATCTCGATCTATATCGCGTTCCGGTTCGAATGGAAGATGGCCTTCACGACGCTCGTCGCGCTCGTGCACGACATCCTCATCACCGTTGGCATCTACTCGATCTTCAAATTCGAGGTCACGCCACCAACGGTCATCGCGGTGCTGACCATCCTCGGCTACTCGATCTACGACGGCATCGTCGTGTTCGACAAGGTCGAAGAGAACACCAAGCCAATGGCGCAGAGCGGCAAGATGACCTACACGGAGATGGTCAACGTTTCGCTCAACCAGGTGCTGATGCGCACGCTGAATACGTCGCTTACGGCGCTCCTGCCGATCCTGTCGCTGCTCGTCATCGGCGCGTTTGTATTGGGCGCCACCACGTTGAAAGAGTTCGCAGTGGCGTTGCTCGTAGGCCTCGGCGCCGGTGCGTACTCGTCGATTTTCATTGCGTCACCGCTGCTCGCGATCCTCAAGGAACGCGAGCCCCGTTACCGCCAGGTCGCCGAGCGCATCGGTCTGAGCGGCCGCCGCGTGAGCGGTCCGCCGCTGGTGCCAGGCATGGCCACCGTCGGTGCTTCACCCGGCGGCTCGATGTTCGACGTGGCCGACGCAGCGCCGGTCGGTCCTCGTGGCGAATCCACTGGAGGCTCGGTGGCCGGCCGTCCCTCGATCAGCGCCCGTGGGCGCAAGCAGCGACGCCGCAAGTAGTGCGCGTGCGGATCAGTACCATCTGACTATGTCAACCGACTTCGGCTGGTTGAAAAACCACATCGCGGAGGTCCCCGACTTCCCACGCCCCGGAGTCGACTTCAAGGACATCACGCCGCTGTTCGCGGACCCCGACGCGTTCCGGTTCGCGGTTGACGCGTTGGCCGATCACGTCGCGGGCGATCAGGTCGACCTCGTGGTCGCCATCGAGGCTCGCGGGTTTGTCACCGCGGCACCGGTCGCCTATCGGATTGGCGCGGGTGTTGTGCTCGTGCGCAAGGAAGGCAAGCTGCCGCGTCAAGTGGAGGCGAGCGTGTACGCGCTCGAATACGGCGAAGGCGTGCTGGAAGTGCACGCTGACGCGATCCCGTCGGGCAGCCGCGTGTTGATCGTTGACGACGTGCTGGCAACGGGCGGGACCGCAGCCGCCGCGGTCGAGCTGGTTGAACGGCTCGGAGGGGTCGTGGTCGGTCTGGGCTTTCTCGCCGAACTGGCGTTCTTGCGCGGTCGCGATCGACTGGCGGGGCGCGACATCGCCACCCTCGTGGTGTACGAGTAGCAGTGGCGACTGTTGATCGCGTTCTGCCGTGGCGGCGTACCGCCGCAACTGAGTCACTGGTCGGGCCCGTGGTCGACGCGTACAAAGAACGCCACGCCAAAGGCGATCCCGCACTAATCCTGCGGGCGTACGACAGCGCGGCGGAGGCGCACCGGCACCAGACCCGCCAGTCGGGTGAGGAGTACATCCACCATCCCGTCGCCGTGGCCGGCGTGGTGGCCAGCCTTGGCCTCGACGACGTCACCATTGCGGCCGCGCTGTTGCACGACGCGGTTGAAGACACCTCGCTCACGCTCGACGACGTCCGCGATCAGTTCGGCCCGGTTGTGGCGGCGGTCGTCGATGGCGTTACCAAGCTCGACCGCGTCGCCTTTGACTCCAAAGAGGCCCAGCAGGCCGCCACGATGCGGAAAATGCTGGTGGCGATGGCGAAGGACTGGCGCGTCCTCATCATCAAGCTGGCGGACCGCCTGCACAACATGCGCACCGTTGCCGCGATGCCTGTGTGGAAGCAGCGGCGCACCGCGCAAGAGACCCTCGACATCTACGCGCCACTCGCACACCGCCTCGGTATCCAGGAGGTGCGTTGGCAGCTCGAGGACCTTGCCTTCGCAGTGCTGCACCCAAAGCTCTACGCCGAGATCGATCACATGGTTGCGGTGCGCGCCCCCGAGCGCGAGCTGTATTTGTCCAGCGTCCTTGAGACCGCACGCGAACACCTCGACCGCCTCGGCGTTGAGGCGGTCGTGACGGGCCGCCCGAAGAACCTCTATTCGATCTACGAAAAGATGGTCGTGAAGGGTAAGGAGTTCAACGAGATCTTCGACCTCGTGGGCATCCGCGTGCTCGTCGACTCTCAGAAAGACTGTTACGCCGCGATCGGCGCCATTCACGCCACGTGGCCGCCGCTGCCCGGACGCGTGAAGGACTACATCGCGACGCCGAAGTTCAACTTGTACCAATCGCTCCACACGACGGTCGTGGGCCCGCAGGCCAAACCCCTCGAAGTGCAGATCCGCACCCATGACATGCACCGTCGGGCCGAGTTTGGCATCGCCGCGCACTGGGGTTACAAGGAGAAGGCGACCCCCCAAGACATCGCGTGGGTGCAGCGGTTCGTCGACTGGCAACAGGACACGACCGACCCAGCCGAATTCCTCGAAACACTCAAGCTCGACCTCGATACCGACGAGGTTTACGTGTTCAGCCCCAAAGGTGACATCGTCACGCTGCCGCTTGACTCGGTGCCGGTTGACTTTGCCTACGCGGTCCACACCGAGGTCGGCCATCACTGCATTGGCGCACGCGTGAACGGTCGCCTAGCGCGGCTTGACTCAAAACTCGTGTCCGGCGACACGGTCGAGATCATCACGTCGAAGCTGCCGACGGCTGGCCCGTCGCGCGACTGGCTAGACCAGGTTGCGTCGCCGCGGGCGCGCAACAAGATTCGCCAGTGGTTCAGCCGCGAGCGGCGCGACGACGCGATCGACAACGGCCGCGACGAGCTCATGAAGGCGATGCGGCGCGAAGGCCTGCCCGTCCAGAAGTTGAGCAACTCACCGATGTTGACCACGATTGCGGTTGAGGTCGGCCACGCCGATCTCGACGCTCTGTACGCGGCCATCGGGGAAAACCATGTGTCGGCCCACTCGGTGGCCCAGCGCATCGCACGCGAGCTGCGCGGCGGCGACCACGAGGAGCAATTACCGACCACGGCGCGCCAAGAACGACGGTCGGCGCGCAAGCAGCACCCTGCCGGGGTCTATGTCGAAGGCCTTGACGACGTGATGGTGCGCTTGTCGAAGTGCTGCACGCCGGTGCCGGGCGACGCGATCCTTGGCTTTGTCACCCGCGGCCGCGGTGTGTCGGTCCACCGCGTTGACTGTTCGAACGCGGCCACTCTCACAGCCATGGCCGACACAGGGGAGTCCCGGTTGATCGACGTGGAGTGGGACCGAGAGACCATGGGCGTGTTCATGGTCTCAATCGAGGTGCTTGCGCTGGACCGCACCCGCTTGCTGCTTGATGTGTCACGCGTGCTGAGCGAGCACCACATCAACATTCTTGGTAGCTCAACCGGAGCGGGTTCTGACCGTCTTAGCCGCATGCGCTTCGACATCGAACTCGCCGACCCGACCCACCTCGAGACCCTTCTCGCTGCGATGAAACGCGTCGACTCCGTCTACGACGCGTACCGAGCCCTCCCGGGCCGCTAACCACACCGACTTTCTGCGGATTCCACACCGCATAGGTGTGCAATGCGCACCGGTTCGGAGTTGGACCCAAGATGCCGGGGACCCGACGCGTAGGCTCCACCGCCGCAATGGCTCCCAAGTTCACCGCTCCAAAGGGCACCTTCGATGTGCTCCCGCCCGACTCGGCGCGATACGAGGCATTGATCGGCCTGTTCGCGCAGCACGCGCAGCGTTATGGCTTTGGGTTGCTGGTCCAGCCGATGTTCGAAGACGTTGGTGTGTTCCAGCGCCTCGGCGGCTCGACCGACGTGGTGCGCAAAGAAATGTACGACTTCGAGGACAAAGGCGGGCGCCACATAGCGCTGCGGCCGGAGGGCACGGCGCAGGCGGCCCGCGCCTACCTCGAGCACCACCCGGTACCGCCCTGGAAACTTTGGTACACCGGTCCAAAATTCCGCTACGACCGTCCGCAGAAAGGTCGCTACCGCCAGCACCACGAGGTCGGCGTCGAAGCCATCGGTACGTCCGACCCCGACATCGACGTCGAGGTGATCAGCTTGGCGGTCGGCTTCTACGCGGCTCTGGGTCTGACTCGTCTGCGACTACGCCTTACCTCGCTCGGCGACCATCAGTGCCGGCCCGCGTACCGCGCCGAGCTCGAAGCGTTCCTCACCGAGCGTCGCGATCAGCTGTGCGCGGAGCACGTCGAGCGGATCGCGGAGAACCCACTGCGGGTGCTCGACTGCAAGCGCGACGCGTGCGTGGCCGCAACCAAGGACGCGCCGCACATGCTCGATCGGCTGTGCGGGGACTGTGAGGCGCACTTCGGTCGTGTACGCGCTGGGCTTGACGCCGCGGGCATCGCCTACGACATCGACCCAACGCTCGTGCGCGGCCTCGACTACTACACGCGCACCACCTTTGAGTTTGAGGCCGCCGCCCTCGAATCGGCGCAGAACGCGGCAGGCGGAGGCGGGCGCTACGACGGGCTAATCGAACAACTCGGCGGCCCGGAGACGCCCGGCATCGGATTTGGCCTCGGCATCGAACGCATCCTGATCGCCTGCGACGCCGAAGGCGTGTTCCCGGCGCCAACGACGCGCCTCGACGTGTTCGTGATCGACACCACCGGTGGTGAATCGGGACGCGACGTCGCGCGCGAACTGCGTGCGGCCGGACTCCGGGTGGATCGCGCGTTCGACGAACGTTCGTTCAAGTCGCAGATGACCGCTGCGCTCCGTTCGGGTGCTCGCCTCGGCGTCACCATCGAAGATGCAGGCGTCGCAATCCGCACGCTGCAGCAAAAGGGTGAGCCGGTTGCCACTGACCGCGCCACCCTCTTATCGACCCTCCTTGAAAGGCTGTCATGACTCTCCGTACCGACTATTCCGGCGCACTCCGCGCCAGCGACATCGGACGGACGGTCACGGTCTGCGGCTGGGTCGCGCGTCGCCGTGAGCACGGCGAGCATCTGGCCTTTATCGACGTGCGCGACCACACCGGCGTCGTGCAGTGCGTGGTCGACGGCGCCGCGGACCTGCGCAACGAGTTCGTTGTGAAGGTGACGGGCACCGTGCGAGCGCGCCCTGAGGGCACCACCAACGAAACGCTCGCCACCGGCGAGGTCGAAATCGGCGACTGCGCAGTGGAGATCCTCAACGCGGCTGAGCCGCCGCCCTTCCCGATCGACGATCGCGTTGAGTCGGACGAATCGGTGCGCTTGCGCTACCGCTACCTTGACCTGCGCCGCGAGCGCATGCAGAAGAACCTGCGCGTGCGCGCCGTGATCAACCAGGCCTGTCGCAACGCGATGGTCGAACAGGACTTCGTCGAGATCGAGACGCCGATGCTGATCGCGTCGACGCCCGAAGGCGCCCGCGACTTCGTGGTCCCCTCACGCCTGCAGCCGGGCACGTTCTACGTGCTGCCCCAAAGCCCGCAGCTGTTCAAGCAGCTGTGCATGGTGGGCGGCCTCGACCGCTACTTCCAGGTGGCGCGCTGCCTGCGCGACGAAGACCTCCGCGCTGATCGGCAGTTCGAGTTCATGCAACTCGACCTCGAGATGAGCTTCGCCGACCAGGACGACGTGCTTGCCGCCACCGCACACGCGATAGCGGCAGCGGTGAAGGCCGTCACGGGCGAAGACATCGGCCCGATCCCGTCCATGGCGTGGATCGAGGCGCAGGAACGCTTCGGTTCCGACAAGCCCGACCTGCGCTTCGGTATGGAGCTGATCGAGCTGACCGAGGTGTTCGCCGGCACCGAGTTCAACGCGTTCAAGGCGTCGTGCATAAAGGGCCTGCGCGTTGAAGGGGGAGCGGACTTCACTCGCAGCCGCCTCGACGACCTCACCGATATGGCCAAGCGCTACGGCGCCAAGGGCCTCGTGTGGATGCGGGTCACCGACGACGGCGTCGACTCGCCCGTCGCGAAGTTCCTTGTGCCCGGCGAGATCACTGCTTTGAAGGCCGCCACGGAGGCCGAGACCGGCGACCTCCTGTTGCTCGTCGCCGACGAGCGCCCGAAGGTCCGCCACGTCCTCGGCTTACTCCGAGTCGAGCTCGGACGCACGCCGGTGACCGAGGGCGGCCTGCACTTCACCTGGATCGTCGATTTTCCGCTGTTCGAAGGCGTCGACGACAACGGGCGACCGGTCGCGGCGCATCACCTCTTCACGATGCCCAACCTCGAGGACCTCGAGAACCTGCAGAGCGATCCACTCAACGTGCGGGCCCAGAGCTACGACCTCGTGCTCAACGGTTGGGAGCTGGGCTCGGGCAGCGTCCGTATCCATCGCGCCGACATCCAGCAGCTCGTCTTCGACGC
>JBKJQZ010000056.1:0-3163 GCA_046594835.1 Acidimicrobiales bacterium
GGGCTTGGTGACGTCGATCGGCGCGTCCTCACCCGCGCTTTGTACCGGCTCGCCCTCAGCCACGAGATCGAAGGCGGGGTCAGCCGCGGGTTCCTCGGGATACGCGTCAAACGCGCGACGGGCCCGCCGCCGGGCTAGGTCGAGCACCGCTTCATCGCGGGCCGCGCCAAGCGTCGTTGCCGCCGCAAACCCGACCTCGTACGAGGCGCGTCCCTGCGCAAGCGCTGCGGGCACACCGAGGTCGGTGGTCGCGTCGAACACGCCGAGGTCGTTCGCCTCGGCGATGCAGGCCAACGGCGCGTTGCGAGTCCGCGCGATAGCCGCAGCATCGCGGGCGACGCAGTCGAGGAATCCGTCGATCACCGCCGCGCCAAGATCAGCTCCGACCCGCACCCCGGCGATCGACGCCGGCCAGAACCCTTCGGCTTCCACCGCTACGGGCAGTCCCACGTAGACGAGCATGGCCGGGATCCACACCGGCCGGCCATCATCGAGCGCGAATCCTTCAACCCACCGGATGCGGTCGCGCGTTTCGAGCGGCGCCACGCGCACGAGTTCTTCCACCGCTATGGCGTCGTCACCAAGTTCGTCAGCACTGGCCCATCGCATCAGCGGCGCGTCCCACCCGCCGGCCGCGTACAGGCCGAGCCCGGCGCGCAGCGCGTCGTCCGATGCGGTCGCTTCCGTGAGGCCGGCGCCGACGCCAACCAGCGGCGGGCTGTGCTCGGGGTGACGGCCATGACCCACTGAGGCCACGCACACGATCGGACCCACGCCCGCGCCGTCGTCGTGCACGCGCACGTGCGATACGAGCCCACCGATGGGGCTAACGAGGGAACTGATGCCACGAGCGATGCGCGGAACGTAGCAAGCGTCAGCGCGGGACAAAGGCAAAACTGCTTCCGTGGTCACCTACACGACCGATCTCGCCACTCTGAGCGAGAACTCGCCCTCCCGCTCCTCCGTAGCGGGCGCCCGCCCTAAGGGCCACGGGGTATGGGGCATCATCTCTGACTATGGGACGAGGCCACACCGCAGGGCTATGCGTCGCAGTGGCGCTCTGCGCACTTGTTGCGTGTGCGCCGCGGGCGACTCAGTCGGTGTCCCAGAACCAGATCACCCTGCAGACCCCCGGGTACAGCGTCGCGGGAATGCTGACGCTACCGACGGGCGCGCTGCGGGTCCCCGCGGTGGTTCTCTTGTCGGGTTACGGACCCAACGACATGGACGAGACCGTCGGCCAGACCAAGCCGATTCGCGACCTCGCCGATGGGCTCGGACGACGCGGCATCGCATCCCTGCGTTTTAACAAACCTACGTTGGCCGCAACGCCTGCGCCCGGGTTCACCCCGACGCAGGAGTACGTCGACGCCGCGGCTGCGGCTGTGCGGTTGCTGCAGGCAAACGCAGCGGTCGATCCCGCCCGGATCTTCCTTCTCGGCCACAGCTTCGGCGGGACAATGATCCCGAAGGCGCTGCGTAGGGTTCCGAGCGTCGCCGGCGCGATCTTGATGGGAGCGCCCGCGCGTCCCTTGCCCGAGGTCCTGTATCGCCAATTCCCGTACTTGCAGAGCCTCGGCGGCACGATCGGACACAACGCCACGCTGGCCTTGCCCGACGCGCAAGCATTTGTTCGCGCCGCGGCCGACCCGTCGTTGCAACCCGAGGCGCCTTTCGCGTCGGAACTTGCCCACGGCCTGCACGGCGCGTACTTCCTTGACGTACGTGGCTACGACCCCGTCGCTACCGCCATGGGTCTGCACGCGCCGATGCTGGTTATGCAGGGCACGCGTGACTACCTCGTAACGGTCGATGACGACCTGCGTCGATGGGCCACCGCGCTCAAGACCAACCCACAGGTCACGGTCAGGGTCTACCCCTCCGCGAACCACGCGTTCGTGGAAGGTTCGGGAAACTCGTCACCCGAGGACTACGAGCACCCCGGCACCGTCGCCACGGACGTAATCGTCGACATCGTCGACTGGATTAAAGCCGTTTAAGTCTGCGGGTCCCGAGGCCGTACTCTTGGAGCCACAATGCGTGACTATCTCAAGGCCGTACACGAACGCGTGGTGGTGTTCGACGGCGCCACCGGCACCAATCTGCACGCCCGGGACCTCACGATCGACGACTACGGCGGCCCCCAGTTTGAGGGGTGCCCGGAGATCCTCAACGTCACCCGGCCCGACGTAATCCGCGACCTGCATGCGAGCTTTTTCGACGTCGGCTGCGACGTGGTCGAGACCAACAGCTTCGGCGCGTTCTCAACCGTGCTCGTCGAATACCAGATCCCCGAGCGGGCCTACGAGCTGTCGCACCTCAGCGCGACCCTCGCCCGTGAGGTGGCCGACAGCTATGACGGTGACCGCTTCGTTGCCGGCTCGCTCGGCCCCGGCACCAAGATGGCCACGCTTGGCTGGATCTCCTTCGCCGACCTGCGTGACTCCTACGAGGTCGCGGCGCGCGGCCTGATCGACGGCGGCGTCGACTTGATCATCATCGAGACGTGCCAAGACCTGCTCCAGATCAAGGCGGCGATGATCGCGGCGCGTCGCGCCATGAAGGCCGCAGGCCGGGTCGTACCGCTCCAGACCCAGGTCACGATCGAGACCACCGGGCGCATGCTGCTCGGCACCGAAATCGGCGCGGCGCTCGCGGCCCTCAGCCCGATGCGCCCCGACGTGCTCGGCCTCAACTGCGCAACGGGTCCGAAGGAGATGCATGAGCACCTGCGTCACCTGTCGCGTCACTCGCCGTTCCCCATCAGTTGTGTGCCCAACGCCGGACTCCCGTCCATCGTCGACGGCGCCACGCACTACGACCTCACGCCTGAGCAACTCGCCGACGCCCACGCACACAATGTGACCGAACTCGGTATCACGGTTGTCGGTGGCTGCTGCGGCACCACGCCCGCACACCTCAAGGCCGTGGTCGACCGCGTGCGCGACCTCACGCCGCTGGTGCGTACACCCCAGATCGAGCCGAGCGCGTCGTCGCTGTTCTCCGCGGTGCCGCTGCGCCAGGACACGAGCTACCTCGTTATCGGCGAGCGCACCAACGCCAACGGCTCGCGTGCGTTCCGCGATGCGTTGTTGGTCGAGGACTGGGACACCTGCGAGGGCATCGCCCGCGACGGCGTGAAGGAAGGCAGCCACGCGGTCGA
>JBKJQZ010000256.1:0-2867 GCA_046594835.1 Acidimicrobiales bacterium
GCGATCGCGGCGTCGAGGTCGCCGTGGGTGATTACGTGCGCCTCGCCCGCCAGCACGCCGTTGAGCGCGCGTTCGGCCGCAAGTTCAGGCATTGCCAGGTCAACGAGGCACTCGCAAAGATTTCCTTGATCCAATCGGAAGGCAGTTAACGGTGGACGACGTTGAAGCAATCAAGCAACTCAAGGCCCGCTACTTCCGTCTTATGGACACCAAGGACTGGGACGGCTTCCGCGCCTGCTTCACCGACGACGTGGTCGTCGACGTATCCGCCGATGGCGCAGGCAGCTTCGAAGGCGTCGACGCCTTCATGACCATGCTCGTGCCAACGCTCAGTGAGGTCGTGAGCGTCCACCACGGCCACATGCCCGAGATCACGCTCACGTCCGACACCGAAGCGACTGGTATCTGGGCCATGGAGGACACGCTTCGCTTCGGAAGCGAGTCGCAGATGGAACTCCACGGCTACGGCCACTACCACGAGACCTACCGCAAGACCGACGGCGCCTGGAAGATCGCAACCACGCGCCTCACCCGTCTCCGCGTCGACCTAACGCAGTAATCGCATTTACTCCGTTCTGTGAGTGATTCGGTCGCCTGAGGCGTCCGTTCTGTGAGAACGATTAGGGAGCGGGGACGTCGAGGACGACGGCCGTGGACATGCCGCCGCCGGCGCACATCGCGGCAACACCGGTGCCCCCGCCGCGACGACGTAGTTCGTGGATGAGCGAGATGATCATGCGGGCGCCCGTCATCGCGATCGGGTGACCAAGGCTGCAACCGCTGCCGAGCACGTTTACGTTCGCGTCATCGATTCCCAGAAGGCGTGTCGTGCCCACGCACATCGACGCGAACGCCTCGTTGATCTCCCACAGGTCGATGTCGTTGATCGACAGCCCAGCGCGGTCAAGCACCTTCGGGATCGCCTTGGTCGGCGCCAGACCAGTGTTCTGCGGCGCCACGCCAACCGACGCCCACGCCCGCACGTTCGCCAGGACTTCGACGCCCTGTGCTTCGGCTAAGCCGCGCTCGGCTACCACCATTGCGGCGGCGCCGTCGTTCATGCCCGACGCGTTACCCGCAGTGATGCTGAAGTTCTCGATCTCGGGGTGGATCGGCTTGAGCGACGCGAGCTTCTCCATCGTGGAGCCGCGGCGCGGATGCTCGTCGACTTCGAACGACCGCTTGGTTCCGTCACGGCCGGTGATCTCGAGGGCGAAGATCTCTTCGTTGAACGCGCCGCTGTCGATCGCGGCGATGGCGCGCTCGTGCGAGCGCAGGGCCCACGCGTCCATCTCTTCACGCGTGACGTTGGCCGCTTGCGCCGCGTTCCAACCGACGGTGATCGACATGTCCAGGTTCGGCGCCTCGGGCGTGTCGCGGTGGCTCGGCGACATCCAGTCGCTCCAGTCGTCGCTGCCCGGGACGCGACGTGACGCGCGCGGCATGGTGGAACTCGCCTGCACGCCACCGGCCACAACCAGCTTGTCCATGCCGGCCTTGATCGACCCGGCTGCGATGGTGACTGCGGTGAGGCCAGCCGCGCAGTGGCGGTTCGTCGACGCGCCCGGAATGTGGTCCATGCCTGCTTCGATGGCGGCGTAACGCGCGATGTCGCCGCCGCCGTAGAGCGATTCGGCGAGGATCGCGTCGTCGAACAATGCGGGATCTATGCCCGAGCGCTTCACCGCTTCGGCCACCACGGCGGTCCCGAGTTCGAGCCCGTCGACGTCGATGAGCGAGCCCTTGAAGGCCGTGCCGATTGCGGTGCGGGCGGTGGAGATGATGACGGCGTCAGTCACTGCGTTTCCTTTTGGTGGTTAGACGGAGGGAATTACTTGTTCCGCAACACGGCGGAGATAGGGCCAGGCGATCTCGGGGTCGAGACCGCCGCAGAGCGGTTGGAGCGACAGCATCCCGTGGGCGCGCACGAGGTCCGCGCCCTCGGCGACGGTAACCACTCGGTGTGAGCCGTTTTGCGCGCGTAGCTCGTCGACGGTCCGGGCGCTTGACAGGCTCGCCGTGATTCCGGCGCTCCCGGCTTCAACGTTCCAGTCGTAGTACGACACCGCGTCGGCGAGAAGTGCGTCGCCCACGTCGGCCCAGCCTGCGTCGAGGTCGTCGTTGACGAAGGTAGACAACGGCGCGTCGAGCGACGGCAGCATCGTCATGCCCGGTACGTGACCCGCATCAGTCGCGGCTTGTTCGTAGGCCTCTTGCAGCCCGTCAACGTTCGCCTGCGCGAAAAACGACACGCCGTTGCGACCCGCTCGTCGCGCCGCCGCCTTGGTTGCGCCACCCCAGGCGATCATCGGCATCGCACCGGAGAACGGCGAGGGCGTGATGCGGCACTCGGCCTCGCTTGACGCGCCGCGAAGCGCGGCGAGCACGGCTGCGAGGTTCTCGTCAGCGAGCTTGCCGCGGTCGGCGAAGGAGACGCCGTGCAGTTCGTATTCGAGCGGCCGGTAGCCGAGTCCGAGGACGAACATCGCACGTCCCGCCGCGATGTGATCGAGCACGATCATGTCTTCGGCGAGGCGAACCGGGTCGTAGAGGTTCAGCAGCGCAGCGCCGATGACGATCGGGCTGTTGGTGGTGGCCGCGGCCATCGCAGCAGCGAGAAGAAACGGCGAGGGTAGGTAACCGTCGGGAGAACCATGGTGCTCGGACACGACTATCGACGCACAGCCCCGTGTGTCGGCCCAGGCCGCCATGTCGATCGCGGCGCGATATAACGCGGCGCGCTCGACCGCACTCTTGCCCGGCGCTCGCATATCAAACCGCATCATGAACATGGCGTACCTCGCAAACCTCTAGCTGTTTCACTTTAGAGGGCGAGCAACGACGGGAGCTCTTCCGCCGCCAGAATT
>JBKJQZ010000297.1:0-26651 GCA_046594835.1 Acidimicrobiales bacterium
CACGAAGCGGACGGATCGCGAGCGTGTCGACCGCGACTCCTACGAGGCCACCGACGATCGTTGCCAGCGGCAGCGCGCCCCACACCGGCACACCGGCGCGGACAAAGGCGAAGGCAACAAAGCCGCCGACAACGAGCATGGAGCCCTGCGCGAAGTTCACGACTCGGCTCGTCGCGAAGACGAGGTTGTAGCCGAGCGCGACAAGCGCGAGGACCGATCCGACCGTCAGTCCGTAGACGACAATCTGTACGAGATCACCAACCATGACGCGACTAGTGGACCTTGCACTCTTTGCCGAGCGTGCCGTCGGCGTGCTTGGTGCACTGGGTGCCGTAGCCCAGGTCGAGGAGTTCTTTCACGACCTCGGGATGGGCGCGCCGGTTGGCCTCGAGTGTTGGTCGCACGAGTTGGGTGGGGCCGACGTAGCCGGCTGCGAACACTTCTTTCCACTCCGTCCCGAGCGCGTAGGCGGGCTCCGTCTTGGCTGGACCGGTGGAGCGCTCAAGCGTGACGAGGATCATTTCGTCCATCGTCTTGCTGAGGTGGTTGTTTGCGGTGAACTCGAACTCAAGCGATGAGAACTTGATCTTGCCCATCGTCTCGATCGCGCTCACGACCTTTTGCCGGTCGGTGGTGCCCGCCTGCTCGACGCCCTTGAGCAGTGTCCAAAGCTCGTCCGCCGGACCTTCCTCGCCGCCGGTCGGGGTCTTGTTGAGATGCTTCTGCATCATCTGACGGATGGCGAAGCTCGGCAGGTAGGCGAGGCCTCCCATGTGCCAGGCCGTCATCGTGCCCGACTTCGCGGCGCTGCCGGCAAGATCGGCCCACGTGTGCTCACCGGTCCCACCGGGTGAACCGAGGATGTGCGGGTGCCAGCCGGCACCCTTGGCCGTGGGCGTGTCGACGTAACCACTCCCGAGCCTGTCGATGGACTTGATGAGGCCAGCGGTGTCGCCTGCGACACCCCACACGAACAGGCTCTGACCCTTCGCCTCTGACAGGCGACGGACCTGCGGGCCGAAGTCCGCATCGTTGAGCTGGTAGCTCTCGATACCTGCGGTCGTGATGCCGTACTTCTTCGCGGCGGCGCTGAAGTAGTCCTTGGCCTTGGGCGAAACCAGGCCGTCGTACATGAGGCCGATCTTCGAGTAGCCGCGGTCTTCCTTGGCGTATTTCATGAGCGTGTCGAAGTTGAACTTGTCGGGGATGACGAGCTGGAAGATCGAACGCTCTTTGCCCTCGGGATAAAGGGTGCCCGAAGAGAACAGGTCGTTGAATGCCGAAGCGATTGGCATGTTGTCGCGTTGGATCTGCGCCCGGCTTTCCTCGAGCCCCGCGCCGGCCCAGATCACGCCTATGACGTTCTTGTCCGCGGCGAACGCTTGATATGCCTTCACCCCCGCGGCGGCGTCGATGCCGGTGTCGCGCTTGATCACTTCGACCTTGCGACCGCCGACTCCACCCGTGGAATTGATTTCGGCGACCGCGGCGTCGAGCGAATTGTTCACGATGCGGCCTGCGAATGCGCCGATGCCGGAGAAGATGCCGACGACGCCGACCTTCAGCTTGTCGCCGCTACCGGTGAACCCACCCGACGACTTGGTGGTGCCGTCGGTCGTCTTGGTGGCGGTGTCTTTCTTGCCGCCGCCACAGCTCGAGAGGTAGAGCATCGCTGCCGTGCCGAAGCCGAGCTTGCTCGTTTTGGCCATGAACTCGCGACGCGAGACGTCACTTTCGTTAGTACCCATCGTTAGCCTCCGTATGGGTTGTCGAGGCCTTTGAGGGCCGCGGGGGGACTGAAGGTTCCGGAGACGGCCAACCAGTGGCCGCCGGCGGTCGCGTCGGTCGGGTAGCGACCGCTTCCGTCGTTGATGTTCGTGTACGTGAGCAATGCCACGTTGCTGTCGCCAAAAGCGAGCTGGTCGCTGAAGTCGATGGGTGCGCCCACCGCGCCGGAGACGTCCTTGGTCGAAACCGACTTGATTGCGTCGAGCACACTGGCGCGATTCGCGCCGCCTTCGGCGGCCTTGACGATGGCGAGGACGGCGTCGTGGCTGCGGAAGTCCGCGTTCGAGAGGTCCGCGCTGACGGCGCCCGAAGACACCGCCTCCTTCTTGGCGAGGAAGAACGCGTCGGCGGCCGAGGTTGGCAAGTCGCTGCCGGCCCACGAACCCACCGACAGCGCGCCGTCGCCAACCGCCGGGGCGAGCGACGCTGCGAGCACTCGCCCGAAGGCAGGCACCGCGGCACGATTACCGAAGAGCATTTCGCCGCTAAAGCCCGCCGAGGACAACGCGTCGGCGGTGCTGAGCGCAGCGGCCGACTCGGCCCAGACGATCACCGCATCGGGAGAGCCCGACGCAATGGCCTTTCCGGGAATGGCGTCACCGGTGACGGGTGTGTCGCTCACAAACGTGAGCCCCGCGTCGCCGAGCGCAGCCTTGCCAGCATCGCCGTAGGCGCCGGCCTGGCGCACGAGTGCGACCTTGGACAGCTTTGCTGACGCGACGTGCTCCGCGAGCTCCGCCGCCGATTGCGCGATGGTGGGCCCGGCCACAAACGAGGTAGCACCCTGTTCTGCGACCCGGGGATCGTCGGCGTAGGGATAGATCACCGCAACACCGGACTGCGCGGCGGTTGCCGCACCGGCGAGCAGCTGCTCACCCACCGAGGCGTAGACAATTCCCACCACGCCCTTTTCCACCAGCGACGTGACTGCGTTCGTCGCGCCGTCGGGTGTGCCGTTGTCATCGGCCACTACAAGCGCAACGTTCTTGCCATCGAGCGTCGCGCCATTGAGACGGAACGCCGCGACGTACGCGCCGGCCGCCAGGTCTTTCACGTCCGCGCCGGGACCGGCGCTCGACACGATAAGCCCCACCTTGGCGTCAGAGACCGACGTCTTGATGGCGAGGGCAGGAGCCGCCGAGACGGTCGTGCCGCCGTGCGGCCTGGGTGCCGCTGCGTCCTTCTTGTTGTTGCTGCAGGCCGCGCCGGTGAGGGCTGTGATGCAGAGCGCGGCGGCCGCAGTGCGACGAATGCGCGTCATGCCACGCCTCCTTGCCTAAGAACGATGACTGTTCGATGGAGGGAGCCGCCTTCGTCCGCGAAGCCGGCGAATTTGGCGGCCCGTGCGAGACCCGCTTGGTGTTGCGCAGTGGCCGTGTCGGCTCCCGCGACGCTGGCGCCGATGATGTGGCCGAGCGTCTCGGCGCCGGCGGCGCCAGTGGCGCCTCCGGTACCGGCTTGGCCAAGCCCTGCGCTGATCTGGGCGAGGCCCGACAGGATCGTTGCGGCCTTGACGTTCGGATCACCGAGGGCGTCGACGATCTGCGTGACGCCGACCACAAACTTCGTGAGCACGGCCTGCTTGGCCGATTCCATGCCCCACAGAAGCGTTGCGGGCGACTCGATGAGGTTGCCGAACTTCGACGTGCGGGTCGTCACCGACTTGACCGGGGTGCCGCTGGAGTCGACGTCGCCGAGACCGGCCACGATCTGATTGATGCCGCTCGAGAGCTGCGTGGCGCCCGCTCCGATGGCGGCGAGGGCGGCTTGGATCGTCAGTGGTGAGCCGTCGGAACCGAACTCGGTGCCGGAGCCGATTGCGCCGTGGGCGAGTTGAACGCCACCGGCGAGCTGCGCGACACCCTGTTGGAGGGCGACGAGTGACGCTTGGATCGTCAGAGGCGTCGCACCGTTGAACTCGTTCCCGAGTCCGAGCGCGGCGTAGATCGCGTTGAGGCCTTCGATGATTTTGGGGTTGTTGATGTCGCCGGAGGACAAGCCCGCACGGATCGCCGCAAGGCTCGCCTGAAGCGTCACGGGCAGACCGTTCACGAACTCCGACCCTGTACCGATCGAAGCGAAGATCTGCTGCAAGCCTTCGATGATCCTGGGGTTGTTCACGTTGCCTGACTGCAAACCGGCGCGGATGGCGTTGAGGCCGGCCCGGATGGTCAACGGCGTCGTGCCGTTGAACTCGTTGCCGACGCCAACGGCGGCGAACACCTTCTGGACACCTTCGATGATCTTGGGGTTGAGCGGGTCGCCCGATGACAATCCCGCGCGCATTGCGACGAGTGCGGCCTGCACTGTGAGCGGTGTGGAGCCGCTGAACTCTGCGCCCGTTCCGATGGAGGCGAAGATCCGTTGCAGACCTTCGAGTACGGCCGGGCTATTCGGGTTGCCGGAACTGAGTCCGGCGCTCATTTGGTCGAGGGCGGCCGTGGCGCTCGCGATACCGGCTGACAACACTCCTTGCACGACTGGTCCGGTAAAGGGGTCGAGGGGTGGAAGGGTGAGCGCAGTCAGTTGCTGGTTGACCAAAGCCACGAAGTTGGTGTCGAAGGCGTTGAGCTGGCCCTTCATCTGGGCCATGCCCGCGACGACCTGCTGGACGGCTTCGATGATTCCTGGAGTGACCATGCTGCCGGTCGAGAGCGCCCCGCGGATCGCTTTGAGCGACGCCCGCACGGTGAGCGGCGTCTGGCCCGAGAACTCGGTGCCGTTTCCGATGCCGGCGTAAATCGTCTGCAGTCCTTCGAGGATCGCCGGGTTGTTGGCGTCGCCCGAGGACAGCGCTGCGCGTACAGCTACGAGTGATGCCGCGAGGGTGAGCGGGACCTGCCCGCTGAACTCGGAGCCGGTGCCGATCGAGCTGTAGATCTTCTGGAGACCCTCGATGATTTTCGGGTTGTTCATGTCGCCCGAGGAAAGACCGCCGCGGATCGCCGCGAGACCCGCGGCCACCGTCAACGGCGTTGTGCCGCTGAACTCGGTGCCGTTGCCAATGCCTGCGTAGATCGTGTTGAGGCCTTCGATGATGGCTGGGTTATTTGCGTCACCCGACTTGAGCCCGGCGCGCACCGCGTTGATCGCGGCCCGGATGGTGAGGGGCGTTGCGCCGTTGAACTCGGTGCCGTCGCCGATGGCTGCACCGATCTTTTGCAGACCTTCGAGGATTCCCGGTGCGTTCATGTCGCCCGAGGAAAGACCGACCTTCAAGGCATTGAGCGAGGCGCGAACGGTGAGCGGGTTGCCCTGGCCGTCGAACTCGTTGCCCAGGCCGATGCCCGCAATGATTTGGGTGAGTCCTTCCGACACCCCGGGGTGCGCGGGGTCGCCGGACTTGAGACCCATGCGCACCTGCGTTGCGCCGTCAATCATCGAGTCAAGGCCGGCGCCCAACAGCGTTAGCGCCTGCACGAGTCCGGGCTGGTTGTACGCGAGCGTGCTGTCTTCGGCGAAGAGCGCCGGATCGAACGTGGGGTTCTTGAGTCCGGGCTTCAAGCTTGCGTCGATGCCGGCGAAGATCTGATCGACGCCAACCTTGAGTTGGCCGATGCCGTCGCCCAGTTGCGCGAAGCCGTCGCCGAACTTGACGATGTAACCGCGGATCGTGGCGACTTCGGCGCCGCCGTTCTCGGCCGCGTTGCTCGTGGACTTCGGGAGTGCGCCGGTAACGCCCGGCACCGCAACGATGTCGGTAGGCGGCAGGGCGAAGTTGGAAGTCTGACCTTCGACGCTGAAGTTGGCGGTGCCGGGGAACACCGGCGGCGCCAGCACCGCAGTCCAGTTCATCGAGCTGCCGTCGTTCTTGGGAGTGCGGCTCACGACGCCGTTACTGCTCAGAGCGTCAAAGTGCGCGTCAGAGAGCACCAGGTCGCTGAGCGAAACGGTAAAGGGCACCATCGTCGCGGCGACCACCGTCTTCTCCTTGCCAGTCGTGGAGTCGGTGTAGGTGATCTCCTGCGCCTTCTGGGTGCGGTTGGTTACCTCCCACGTAACGCGGAACGCTCCGGCCTTGCCCCTGATCTGGTCCGCGGTGACTTCGGTTTCGTCGAGGAAGTAGTGGGTCTTCACCGTGACTGGTAGCGCGCGCTTATCGCCGTCGACATCCACCAACCCATTGGTCAGCGTGAGTCGACTGGCGCCGGCGTGATCCGTGTTGCCGTTGTCGGCATAGCTGCGCGTGAACTCGTTCAGCGTGACCGCAGCCGCATTGCCTGCAGCGTCGAGATCAGCAACAACGACGTTGACACTCCGTGTCTCGACTGCATGCGCACCCAGGACCTGGGTCGCTAACAGTCCAGAAGCACTGACGATTACTAACGCAACTGCTCGTCGCGCGAGTGGCCTCCTCATCAGCGTGGCCTCCTTATTTTCCTTTTGGGTTTTGGACCCCGTTACGACAATGCCGAGCGGGGGGCCGCTCCGTTAGAGGACGACGGCGTTACTTCGTCGGGCCGAAGGTCCTGCACTGGGCCTTCGTGCGCGTTCGGCGCTTTGGGCCGAACCCACTCCGCAATCCGGGCTAGTCACCTAGGGTGCCGCGCATGACGCGTCTCGGCTACCAGATCCCCAACTTCACCTACGCGGGAGTCGACCCGGCCGGGTTGTTCGACGTGGTGGCGGCGCAGGCCAAGGCGGCTGAGGAGTCGGGCTTCGACACCGTGTTCCTAATGGACCACTTCTTCCAGTTGCCGATGCTCGGCCCGCCCGAGAACTACATGCTCGAGTGCTACACGACCCTCGGGGCGTTGGCGCGCGAGACACGCAACGTTCGGCTCAGCGCGTTGGTCACCGGCAACACGTACCGCAACCCGGCGCTCCTCGCGAAGGTCGTCACCGCGCTCGACATTGTCTCCAACGGACGGGCCATGCTCGGCATAGGCGCTGGCTGGTTTGAGTTCGAGCACGATGCGCTCGGCTTTGCGTTTGGCACCTTCACCGACCGGTTTGAGAAGCTCGAAGAGGCTCTACAGATCATCCTCCCGATGCTGCGCGACGAACGCCCGTCGCTCGAGGGCAAGCACTACCAAGTGAAGGACGCGATCAATCAGCCGCCGCCCATCAGCCGCATCCCCGTGATGATCGGTGGGTCGGGCGAGAAAAAGACTCTGCGGATGGTGGCCCAGTACGCGGACGAGTCGAACCTGACCTCGCAGTTCACGGAGCTGCCTCGGAAGCTCGACGTGCTCGCCGGGCACTGCGAGCGCCTCGGGCGCGACCGCAGCGAGATCACGCTGAGCCAACACCTCAACGTCGTGATCGCTGAAACCCAGGACCAGGCCTACAGCGATGTGGTGCAGTTCCTGCGCGAGCGCGGCGTCGACATCGAAAGCGCGGACGAGGAGTTCCGCACGCAGATCCTCGACGTCGTGATCTGGGGCGACGAGGACCAAGTGGGCGAGAAACTCTCGACCGTGCTCGAGTACGGAGCGGAGGGCATCACCTGTTCATTGCCGGGGCACGGCCATATCCCCGGCCGCATCGAGCAGCTCGGTCGCACCGCATCGAAGGTGCTCGGGCTGTAACCCTCTTCGGAGAAGTTGGGCGTGCTTAGGAGAGATTAAGCGTGCGATAGGGCGTGGCGATTAGCGGCGCGAGTTCGGCGGCGAGCGCGTTGCTGGCGAGGTCGCAATCCAGCGCCTCGAACGAAAGCAGCTCAATCACCGCGACTACGCGTCCGTCGACGACGAACGGGAACGCGCCTCCTGAGCGAACGCCGTGGGAGCGCAGCAGGCGACCAATGCCTTTCCATCCGACGCGTGGGATCGCCGGGATCCAAACGGGCCCGCCCGCCTTCAACGCCTCTGCGGTGAGGGGGCTACCAGCGCCGCCAACGCCGAACAGCCGGAACAGGCCACCGGCGAGTTCCCCGTGGGTGATTGCTTCGTCGCCGAACAGTGTGCCCAGAGGCTGCAATGGCTGTCCGCTCGCAGGGGACCACACGGCGTGAGCCAACAGGTCGGGTCGGCCCTCGCAAAATCGCAGACAGGCCGCCCGTACGGCGTCGGGGAACGACCGGGCGTTTGTCACTGCGAGTTCGCTCGACGTCGGGCCGTCCCGCAGACACAGCGCGTCGTCTGCGGGCGGGTTCTCCGGCGCCAAAGTGGGTGTCATGCCCATAGTTACCCTTCCGGGCCTGGGAATTAACCGTGGAAAAGCTCTGGATTACGCGGGCGGATCGACGGCCTGGAGCACCGCCGACTCGCCGACCGGGCGATCGTCGTTCAGACGTTCAAGTACGTCGGCGTCATCGGCGCTGGCCAGCGGGCCGTAGCTGAGCACGAGCGTGCCGGCCATCGAGCACCACGGGCAGGTAAGAACAGCCACCGCCGCCATATCGTCGGGGTCGCTCGACCCTTCCGCACGGGCGAAGGCCGTCACCGCAACGCCTTCGGCGTCGCTGACGGTGCGACATGCGCCGCAGCGCACCCCGCCGCCTTCGACTACCGAGAAGTCCATGACGTAGCCCTGCGCTTCGTAGACCGCGAGCAGTTCGCTCACTGTGGTTGCGTCCGGCACGTGCGCCGGCGTGGGCGCGGTGGGTCCGCTTTGATTGGTCATATGCCGCCCCATACCCCTTTCGCGCCCTCGTTTAGTCGGCGGACGCGCGGGTAGGTCCAGTGCATGGAAAACAAAGACCAGATCAAGGGTCGGATCAAGGAAGCCGCAGGCGACCTGACCGACAACGACCGCCTGAAGCGTGAAGGCAAGACCGACAAGCTCGCGGGTGGCATCAAAGACGCCATCGGTACCATCGAGGAAAAGGCGAAAAACGCGGTTGATGACGTAAAGGGTCGGGTACACGACCTGTCGAGTCGGGACCGGTAGGACCCGCACAACGACATAAGGGGCCGCTGTTCAGGCCTCAAGTTCTGCTCGGGGTGGGTCCACGGACCGCCCCGCCCCAGCGCCCGCCCCGAGCTATTTTTCAGGCACTCCCGTCTTTGGCGGGAGTGCCTGACGAGTTTCTGGCCCCGGTTTGGCGCTTCGCTTATTCAGCTTTTGCGGCCGCGAGGCGGGCGAGCGCTTCGCGCAGCAGTCGAGATACATGGACTTGGCTGACGCCGATTCGGTCCGCGATCTCAGACTGTGTGAGGTCTTCGAAATAGCGCAGGTACACGATCGTGCGCTCGCGCTCGGGCAGCTTCTCCATTAGCGCCCGTACGGTCACGCGCGCCTCGATGTTGCCGTAGCCCTCGTCTTCTTCGCCCAGGATGCGGTCTTCGCGCGATTCACCTTCGGCGTCGGGGGGTGAGAGCGCGCCCGGTTTATACGCAGCGCCGGCTTCCATTGCCTCGACGACGTCTTCCTCAGAGACACCGAGGTGGCCCGCAAGTTCGGGGATGGTTGGGCCGCGTCCGAGCGATGCATGGAGTTCAGCGACCGAGGGGCCGATGCGTAGGTGGAGCTCTTTGATACCGCGCGGCACCTTCACCGACCACGTCTTGTCGCGGAAGTGGCGCTTCAGCTCGCCCAGGACGGTGGGAGTGGCGAATGAACTGAACGCGGCACCCTGCTCAGTATCGAAGCGTTCAACCGCGCCGACCAACGCCATCGATGCCACCTGGATCAAATCTTCGAGAGGTTCGCCTCGGTTCTCGAAGCGACGCGCCAGCGCGATGGCCAGGCCCGTGTAGCGCTCGACGATCCGGTTGCGGACGGCCTGGTCGCGGCTCGTCGCGAACTCGGCGAAGAGGGCCTGCTCGTCGTCGCGGTCAATCACGAGTCGTCTGGACGGTTGCCACGGAACATCGTGAACTGCGCGTCGGTTCCGTCGGCGGTAAGTGCGTGGCTGTCGGCGACGGCGTCGAGCACTTGTTCACTCAGCTCGTCCGGTTCGGGGGAAGTGACGCCTTCGGCCAAGGGCGCCCGGCCGGTGACCGTCAGCCCTAGGCGGTCACCGCGACAGGTGATAGTGAGCGCCGAGCCTGGGATGGCGTTCGCGATGAGCGTGCCGCACAGCTCGGACACGGCAATACGAATGTCTTCTACGGCGTCGTAGTCAAAACCGAGCTTCGCGGCGGCAGAGGTGGTGGTGACGCGGGCGAAGCTGATGTGGTCGTTCGACGCGCTTATGACGAGCGTGAAGCCGACTGCGGCTTCCAGCGAAGTGTCAGGCATGGGACGCACCGTAACGGGCGCGCTCAAGGTCCTTGAGTGTCGGCATGGCGACTCTGTACCCCGAGCACGCGCAAACCAACCTGGAATGTTGCCCAGCACGAGGGGTAAAGCGGAGGCACCGTCCCACGAATAGGAGTCCAGTATGGACGTCACCCGCATTCTCGAAGCCGACCACCGTGATGCTGAGGCCCTGATTGCGAGGATCCACGACGCGGAAGGTGAGCGGCGTAGGCCCCTCATCGAGAAGCTGATCGACGCCCTTCGAAATCATATGGAACTCGAAGAAACCACCATCTATCCGCTGATCAAGGAACTCGCCGGTGACGAGATGGTCCAGGCGGCGAATACCGAGCACGAGCTCGCGCGGAAGGCAATGGCCGATGTCGTTCGCCTCGCTCCCGACAAACCGGGATTCGGCGCCGCAATGGAAGTGCTCGAAGCCGGTTTGAAGCACCACATCAAGGACGAGGAAGCCGAGGCCTTCCCGGAATTCCGTACGAACGCCCTCGCCTTGGAAAGCGTCGCGACTCCGTTCATGGAGAAGCGCCTTGCGCTGGGTATGGAGATGAGCGGGCTTCCGATGTAGTGAAACACCCAATCCGCCCGCGCTGGGCGCGCACGATCATCGGTCGGCGCCTCGTCGTCTAAGACGACGCGCTACTGCTTCGGTACGAAGCGTTCGAACTGTCCGGTGATTTCCAGCAGACGAACCACCGCGTCGGAGGGCGATCCGACGCGCAGGCTGCCGCCCGCGGTCTCGGCGGCCTTGTAACTGCCGATCAGGACACGCAGGCCGGACGAGTCGATGAATACGACCTCGCTCATGTCGACGACGACGTGCGGTTGGCCACCTTCGATTACATCGAAGATCGCCGCACGCAGTGCGTCCGATGTTGCCGCATCGACTTCGCCGCTCACGACGACAAGGGTGTGGCCCTCCGCCGGAGTAGCGCTAACTGACAGCTGGTTTTCGACCGGGTCAGATGACATGGGCTGCACAATACCGGGAGAGGTCGTCATTACCCGCGGGATACTCGACGGCCGGTGACCGCGCCGGCGATCACGAGGGCGAGCGCCACGATGAGCGCCCACTTCAGCGATGCGACGAAGAGGCCGGCGCCACCGAAGATCAGTGCGAGCAGGAGCAGAAAAACGACAAGTGCCACGAGGGTTCCTTCCCAGTAAGCGAGCGCCCACGGGCTACCCACAATCTTTGTCAGATAGACGTGTGTGATCTGTTCTGAGTCGGGTATCCGGTGCCTACCTACAAATGAGGAGGCAGTCCAAATGGGAATCGGTACCAGTATTTTCTTGTTCGCAATCGGCGCAATCCTGCGCTTCGCCGTTGATGTGCAGACCGAAGGTTTCAACCTTCATATGGTCGGCGTCATCCTGATGCTCGTTGGCGCGATCGGCGCGCTGTTCTCGCTCATGTTCTGGAGCTCGTGGGGCGGCTTTGGTCGTTCGGATTACGCAGCAGTCGCAGATGACGATGTCGTCGTCGAGCGCCCGCGTCGTCGTCGTACCGTTGTCGTCGAGCAGGAGCGTCGGGTCTAACTAGCCCAACCACAAGACTTCGCCCCCCTGGCGGTGACGGTGCCCAACGGCATCGGATCCGCTAGGGGGGCTTTGTGCGTTACAGGCGACTGGCGACCGACGCGACCGCGCTGCGTAACGCCGGCACGAAGAGCGACGGGTTGCGTACACACACATCGTGGGCGCCGGGAATCGAGAACTCTCTCGCGCGTATTAGCGACGCGAGTTTGTGCTGGCGACGAGGCGGGACGAGCCGATCGAGTTCGGTGATCACCGACGCCGCGGGCACGTCGAGTCCGCCGATCCAGTCCGTCGAATTGAACCGTCGCACACACATCGTGGCTTCGACCACGGCCGCCGGGTCGTGCCCGTGGAGTTCGTGCAGGACCCAATCGGGAGCGCCGCGCCCGCGGGATGAAAAGCCGGTCACGTTCTTGAGGACCTGTTGGCGTACGAGGCCCGGCGTCAGCCGCAAGCCGAGCCCCATCAAGTCGCCGACGCGCGCGATGGGTGTCTCCGGCAGGCCGAAGCGGTAGCTGGTCGCGCACAACACCACGCCGCGCACCACTTCGGGGTGACGGTGCCACGTGAGCTGCGCGATCGGTCCGCCCATGGAGTACCCCACGAGGATCGCGCTGCCGATGCCGAGCTCGTCGATCAGAACTGCGACGTCGTCTGCGCAGTCCTCCAGGCGGAAGCGTCGGCCGGGCTTGATGCCGCGGCCGTGACCGCGATGATCCATGGCGACGACGTTGTAGCGCTCGGACAACGCATCGAAGGACGGAAACCAATTCAGCAATCCGGTTGCGCCGAGGCCGTGCAACAGCACGACCGTCGGCGCACCTGCGGGGCCCGCGTACTCGCGGATCCAGGTGTTACCTCGTCGCGGAAGCTCGACCGTGCGTCCTTGCATTCACCATTGTCGCGTCAGGACGCGGGGGTGAATGACAGCGGGAGTTTCGCGGGACCCCAGATACCAATGTTGGGGGCCTTCCACTCGATCTCGCCCGTGATCGTTAGGTCAGGCATCCGTCGGGCGAGGATTGGCAACGCCTCTTGCAGTTCGGCCCGCGCCAGGTTCGCTCCCATGCAGAAGTGGATCCCGGAGCCGAAGGTCATCTGTGGCGAACCCGCAACCCGGGTGATGTCGAATCGAAGCGGATCGTCGAAGACCTGCTCGTCGTAGTTCGCGTTGGCGAGGCTGGTACCAACCACGGTGCCCTGCGGGAAGATCACGTCGCGGTACTCGATGTCTTCTGAAGCCACTCGGGCGGTGCCGCGAACCGCGCCGAGGAAGCGCATCGACTCCTCGACCGCCCCCGCCGCAAGTTCGGGTTTCTCGCGGAGCAAGGCCCACTGGTCCGGGTGCTCACTGAACACCGCAACCGAGCAGGCCAGCTGGTTGCGGGTGGTGTCGGTGCCAGCCATCAAAACGGCGTCGGTCATCATCACCAACTCGCCGGTCGACATACGGTCGCCGTCCTCCTCCGCAGCAATGAAGTCGCTCAGCAGGTCGTCGCCGGGCTGCGTGCGCCGTTGCGCGATCAGCTCGATCACGTAGGCGTTGAGTTCCTCGCTGGCCTTGGCGATGAGCGGGCCGTCGTTTTCGAAGTCACCATTGAAGATGCGGAAGATGTCTGTGGCCCAGTTGGAGAACAGCTTCCAGTCCTGTTTGGGCGCACCGAGTAGCTCACAAATGATCGGGATCGGATAGGGCTCGCACACGTCCTCGACCAGTTCGCACTTGCCGCTCGACGCGAAGTTGTCAACGAGTCCGTTCACAACCTCGCGCATGAACGGGCGCAGCCGGTCGGCCGCTTTCGGCGTGAACGCCGGTGCGGCTAGCCGTCGCAGCCGAGCGTGGTTGGGCCCTTCCATCGTGAGAATGGATCCCTCGGTGTTGGCCGACTGCGGCATCGCTTCGTCACCGTTGTTCGCAGTCATGGACGCAAGGGCGGAGTGCCAGCGCCGGTCGCGCAGGACTGCGACGACGTCTTCGTACCGCGTCACGGAGTAGCCGAATGCGTTCTTCGCGATCCAGTGGTGTTTGCGGGCTTCGGCGAGGATGGCGTGCTGTTCCGCGCGGGCCACACCGAATAGGTCCACCTCGGGCAGGTCGAGTTCTTCAATGCGCGTCGCCATGACTCTGCAACCTAGCGATGCGAAAGCGAGAATGGGCCGGTGACACTGCTCGAGGCGATCGCCGTGCTTGCGGCGGGTATGGGTGCGGGCGCGATCAATTCGATCGCGGGTTCGGGCACGCTGTTGTCGTTCCCCGTGCTGCTCGCAGTTGGCTACGCGCCAGTAACCGCGAACGTCTCGAACAACATCGGTTTGGTACCGGGAGCATTCAGCGGCGCGTACGCGTTCCGCTCTGAGCTACAAGGCCAGGCGCCACGGGCGCGTCGCCTCGCGGTTGGCTCGGGTTCGGGCGCGCTGTTCGGAGCGATCCTTCTACTGAAGCTGCCCTCCGACGTGTTCGACGCGGTCATCCCCGTGCTCGTGATTGTCGCCGCGACCCTCATGTTGCTGCAGCCGCGAGTGGCGGCCCGCGTGGCTGCGGCGCGTGAAGCGCGGGGCCGCACAAGCCAGCACATCGAGGCCGGCTTTGTGGCGCCGATCGTGTGTTTCATCGCTGGCATCTACGGCGGCTACTTCGGCGCCGCGCAAGGAATCATCCTGCTGGCCACGTTGGGCGTGTTGATGCCTGACACGCTGCCGCGGACGAACGCGTTGAAGAACGTCTTGGCGATGACCGTGAACGCCGTCGCCGCGCTGATCTTTGTGGCGATCGGTGACGTCGCGTGGGAAGCGGTCGCGCTCATCGCCGTGGGCTCAGTGGTCGGTGCCTTCGGCGGCGCGCACTTCGGCAAGAAGGTGCCGGTGAAAGTGCTGCGCGGCTTCATCGTGGTGCTCGGCTATGGCGTCGCGCTCAAGCTCGTCCTGACGTAGGTTCGGTCCATGAAGATCCGTGTCGGCCTCGGACTCGGCGCGCTCAGCTGGGGCGCAGGGCCCAACGACTTCGGCGTGCTCGTCGATGACCTCGAGCGGCTCCGGTTCGACTCGCTCTGGTTGTCGGAACGGGCCACGGGCCCCGCGCCGGATCCCCTCGTCGGTCTCGCATTCGCGGCCGGCCGCACCAAGAAGTTGAAGCTCGGCACAAGCGTGCAGGTGCTATCGGGCCGCAACCCTGCGCTGATCGCCAAGAGCTGGGCGAGCCTCGACCGGCTCTCGAACGGACGGGCGTTACCGGCGTTCGGCCTCGGCGTAGTCGACCCACGCGAGCAGCAGGCGTTTCGCATCGCGCGTGAGTCGCGCGCCAGCTGGTTTGACGAGGCGCTACCGCTCATCCGCCGCTTTTGGACCGAAGACAACGTCGAGCATCACGGCGACCACTTCGATTACGACGGCATCGGTATTGGCCCCAAGCCGGTGCAATCACCGCCCGACGTGTGGCTCGGGGGCCAAGCACCAAGCGAGCTACGCCGCGTGGGCCGCCTCGGTGATGGTTGGTTGCCGAGCTTCTGCACCCCAGACGACGCGGCCGCCGCAAGGCCCGTCGTCGAGGAGGCCGCCGAGAAAGCGGGCCGAGCCATAGACCCGGAACACTTCGGTGCGCTCGTGCTTTACGTACAGGGCGACGAGGTGCCACCGCTGCTGGCGTCGATCGTCGAACGCCGCCGTCCCGGCCTTGATCCGGCGCTGGTGATTCCTACGGGACACGACGCACTGCGAGCCCAACTTGAGGCCTTTATCGAACGTGGATTCACCAAGTTGGTGGTCGTTCCCGCGGGTGAGCCGGCGTCGTGGCGTGAGGAGCTCGAGTCGCTCGCCGCCGGTGTCATAACGCTGCAGAACTGACCTAAACGTTTTCTACGACGGATCTGTTACACCCAATCGGCTTAGCTTCTGGGAAGTGGGTACTACGAACGGGTGATGGTGGACTCCTTCCTCGAACAGGTAGTCCCGGCGCAGTTCAACTCGGTTGGCTCGCTGCGACGAGCGACCGATTCGTTTTTGCAGACGAGCGCTGAGGATCGGTTCCGGGCCAGCGTGTTGTTGGTGGTATCGGAGTTGTCCACCAACGCGGTTGAGGCGCTCGACGACACATCGGCCGAGTTCACGCTCCGTGTGCAGAACTTTGACGATCGCGTTGAGATTGCGGTCACAGATAACGGCCCCGGTTTCGCGCGGGCGGTAAGCCGCCCCGGCGCCGCCTCAGACAACCCGCGTGGCCGCGGTCTGCAGGTAGTGCGCGCTCTCGTTGACGAACTGCACGTGCAGCGCCACGACGGTCAGACGGCCGTGTGCTGCGTGCTGCACCGCGCAAAGCCCTAGCGGATCAGCGCGTGCCGGTGAGCAAAAAACGCGACGACGAGCGAAGGAACTCCACTGATTCCTTCGGAGCCTTCTCGGGCGAACCGGCATCGAAGGGCGGCTGCGGGTCGTACTCGATACCGAGCTGAATCGTCTGGGCTACGAAGTCACCGGCGAGACGTGCGGCAAGCGTCAGCGCCATGTCGATACCAGACGACACCCCCGCGGCGGTGATGATGCGTGCGTCGTCGTTGATGACAACTCGCTGCAGTGTTGGCTCCGCTCCAAACTTCGCGAGTTCGTCCAACGCCAGCCAATGGCTGGTCGCGGGTAGGCCATCGAGGAAGCCGGCGGCGCCTAGCACCAGGGAACCCGTGCAGACTGAGGTTGTCCAGGTTGAGGTTTCGTGGGCGGCGCGTAGCCAGGTCAGGAAGCGCTCGCTCGTTCGGAGTTCGGCTTCGCCGAAGCCGCCCGGGATGACGATTACATCGGGAGTCGGCACGTCTTCGATCCGCTCGTCGATCGTGATGCCCACGCCGGCGCCTTCCTCGGTGCGAACCACGCCGGGTTCGAGGCCGACCCAGTGGATCCGTGCGTCGGGAAGGTGCGCGAGCACCTCGAAGGGTCCTATGGCGTCGAGTGCCGCCATGTTTTCGAATGCGGCGATGGCGATGTCCATGGGGTTGCCTCCTAGGCGGCCGACGAACGAAAGCGTCGGCGGTAGTCGTTTGGGGTAGTGCGCACGACGCGTACGAACACGCGGCGCATGGTCTCGGCGCTGCCGAAGCCGGAGCGGCGGGCGATCGCGTCGACGCCATCGTTGGTGTCTTCGAGCAGTCGGCGCGCCGTCTCAACGCGTGCCTGCTCCACGTAGCGGGCGGGCGTGACGCCGACCTCGTCGCGGAAACCGCGCGCAAAACTGCGATCACTCATCCCTGCGAAACGGGCCAAGGCGGCAACCGTCAGGTCGCGCTCGGGATGTTCGGCGATGTAGCGCTGTGCGTCGCGCAACGGATCGCGCTCGGCCAGTTGCCCGGCGAGCTGCGCCGAGAACTGTGACTGGGTCCCGGGTCGGCGCAGGAACAGCACGAGGCGCCGCGCGATCCCAAGCGCGAGGTCGCTGTCGTGGTCGTCCTCCACCAGCGTGAGCGCTAAGTCCATGCCCGCAGTGACGCCGGCGCTGGTGAACACGTGGCCGTCGCGTACGAAGATCGGATCGGGCTCCACGGTGAGAGCGGGGTAGCGGGTGGCTAGTTGTTCACACGCCGACCAGTGGGTGGTGCAGCGTCGACCGTCGAGCAATCCGGCCTCGGCGAGTGCGAAGGCTCCCGAGCACACCGACGTCACCCGACGAGATCGACGAGCGAGGCGGCGCACTTCGGCCGTGAACCGTGGGTTGGCGAGCGCGTCAGCGATGCCGTCGCCGCCTGCGACCACGAGGGTGTCGATGCTGCTGCGCTCGGCGGCCATCGCAGCATCCACGTTGAGCGAGAGTCCGCTTGTGCCCGTTACCGCTTGGCCAGTGAGGCTCACGAGCTGGACTCGGTACAGGTCTTTACCGGTCTGGCGGTTGGCGGTAGAAAACACCTCGACAGGCCCCGTTACGTCGAGCGTCTGGATCCCATCGAAGACCACCACCACTATGCGTCGCGCGGCCACCCCGTCATCCTGCGGCAATGGCGGCGTGGCAGCAAGGCGAATTACCCCACAATTCCTGCCATCACCGATCTCGCACGTGCGATAGAACACGGTGTGTCCGATTACCCCTTCGATATCAACGAGACCGACCGCCTCCTGAGCACGACCCGCGCCGTGCGCAAGCGCCTCGACCTCGAGCGACCGGTCGAGCGCGACGTGGTGATGGACTGCATTCGCCTCGCCGTGCAAGCGCCCACGGGCAGCAACCAGCAGACGTGGCGCTGGCTCGTGATCACCGATCCCGATAAGCGCGCTGCGCTCGCGCACGCGTACAACGTTGCGGGCAAGGCGTATCTGTCGATGGCGGCGGAGAACCCGGAGAACGATCCGCAGACCCGACGCGTCTATGAGAGCGCCCTGGCGTTGACCGACACGCTGGCGCAGGTGCCCGTCCACGTGATCCCGTGCATCCAGGGCCGCCTCGACCTGCGTTCGAACATGGCTGCGGCTTCGCAGTACGGCTCGATCATTCCTGCGGCGTGGAGCTTCCTGCTCGCATTGCGCTCCCGCGGCCTCGGCTCCGTCTGGACCACGCTGCACCTCTTCCAGGAGGAAGAAGTCGCGAAGCTGCTCGGCATTCCTGACGACGTCACGCAGATCGCACTGTTCCCGATCGCATACACGAAGGGCACCGACTTCAAGCCCGCCGAACGCCCGCCGGTCGAAGGCATTACCTACTGGGATACGTGGGGCGCGAGCAGCTAATGCAGCGCCATGAGATTGTGTTCGTGGTGGAGGCGCCGCCGCACCGTGTGTGGCGGATGTTTCATCCCAAGACGCCGGAGGGCGCAACGGTGCCGCGCACCTTCGAGCACCCGAACGGCACGATCACGATCTTGAAAGACGGCGACGACGACGGCGCCGGGCTCGTGCGCACCGCAACGTTCCCAGTGCCGAAGTGGCTGCTGAGCGGAGGTCGGGCGGAGTCGTTCGAAGTGGTGACCGAAGCGCGCAAGAACGAATACGCGCGCTACGAAGCAGTGGGAAAGCCACTGTGGTCGAAGGTCTCGGGCTGGCACACGCTCGAGCCCATCAACAACGGCGAAGGAACGCGCCTCACTTTCGTTGAGATCTACGAGGCGAAGAACCCCATCCTGCGGCGACTCCTCGAGCGGCGCGTGCACCACGTCATCTCGCACGACAACACCGATACCTACACGACCGTGCTCGGCTACCTCGGCAAGGTCACCCGCGAGCGCTGAGGATGTCTTCCCGCGTTAGTGGCTTGTAGCTCGGATCGAGGGGTCTGTCCTTCGGTGCCGACGCCGCGTGCAAGCGCTCCACGATCGCCGGATCGCCAAACGCCTCCTGTGGCGTGATGAGCAGGCTCATCATCTTGGTCATAATCACCGCGATCTCTGGGTCGGTCGAGCCTGCAGCGCGACGCATCGACTGCAGGTCGAAGCCGGTGAAGTTTGCAGCTTCGGGCTTGTCGGTCATGAGCGACATCTCATACCAAGGCCGCACCCGCGCTTCGCTCGCTGCTTCGTAGGCACGCGACGCGGCGACGCGATCGGTGGGGTGCGCAGCGAGGGCGTCAACCAGCAGCACGGCTTGGAGCACGGCGAGCGACGAGCCGCGTCCGTAGACAGGATTGGTACACGTGTGTGCGTCGCCGACCGCAAAGAAGCCGGGAGCGAGTGGCTCACCGGTGTCGTCGACGAAGCAACGGCGGCGGTTTATGAGCCCACCCATCGTCTGCACGTCGGTAATTGGCGCGCCCTGGCGGGCCACGACCGGCGCCATCTCGCGGAACAGCGGAAGCGCGGCTTCGAAGTTATCGTCGTTGAGCAGGTGGGTGCGTAGCTCGGCGTCGTCTGCGGGGATTGCGAGCGTGGCCGAGTACGTGCCGTTGTCCGCTCCGGCGAGTACGAACCCGATGCCAGCCCGTCGGCCGCCGCGATAGCCCATCGGGACGTCGTGGGTCGCGCGGTAGAAGCGCGAAAGGTAGATGGTGCCGGTGGGGTGTTCGTCTTCGGTGATGGTGACGCCTTGGTCGGCGAGCCAGCGCGGCACGGCGTCGCGCCGACCGGTCGCGGCAACGACGATGTCGGCTTCGATGACGGCATCCTCCTCGAGCGTGACGCCCCGTAGGTCGAAGCGATGCTTCGGAGGTGACACGAGCAGGCCGTCGACGGTGTCGCCCGTGTAGAGGTAGACGTTCGGCTCCGCGAGGGCGCAGCGGCGCAGCACGAGTTCGAGGGTCGTGCGGCGCGCGCTCAACACTTGGAGATCGTCGGCGTCGCGCGCGTAGTTGGGCGCGTCGGGCGTGACCGAGTCGGGCAGGATGCTGACTTCGCCAACGCCTGCGGCGCGCAATGCGTCGAGCACATCGGGGAATCGATCGCGCAACGTGGCCCGAAGCAGGGCCGGGAAGCCGTGCGTGTGGCGCACCTGCGGCGCGCCGCGACGCTCCCACGCGAACGCGCCTTCGACGTCGAGAGGCATGGGCGTGTCGTCGCGTTCGGCGACGGTCACGGTGTGGCCCGCCCGCGCCAAGCCGATGGCTGCGGTTAACCCGCCAATCCCCGCCCCAACCACCGCCACGTGCACGACCAAGAAACTACGGTGCGGGCGTGGTCACTGCTTTAGTCGCACGACTTTCGGCCGATAGGTACAGCAGTGCTCGCGCCGCAGCGATTGGTCACCGTTGCGGCCGCGGCACTCTTTCCTAGGGCGTCGTGTCTGCCGTCAACGTCGACGTCGTTTCTGCTGGTAAGCGGGGCTCGTCATCCAGAGAAGCTGGAGAGCTGCGCGCTCATGTCGCGCACTGCGTTGATCGTGCCCCGCACGGTGCCGGTCACCTTGCTGCGCCCCGACCGCCGGTAATACGGAACCATGACTTCGCGTACGCGCCAGTCGGCGCGTCGCGCCCGGAGCACCATCTCGAGGGGCCAGCCTGACCGGCGATCGGCGATGCCGAGCCCGAGCAGACCGTCACGTCGCGCGGCGCGCATCGGACCGAGGTCGCGTACCGCGTAACCCGTAAGCCCACGCACGCGTCGTGCGACAACCCGATTGCCGAGTCGCGCGTGGGCCGGCCATGCGCCACGCTCGGCGCATCGCGCGCCGAGCACAAGATCGGCTTCGTTGCGCGCAATCGGGCCGACCACCGCGTCGAGGTCGCGGGGGTCGAGCGAACCGTCGCAGTCCATGAAGGCGACGATCTCGGCGGTGGCGGCGGTCAATCCAGCGAAACACGCCGAGCCAAATCCGGGGACAGACTCGGGCACGACCAGCGCGCCGTGCGCGGCGGCGATCGCGGCGGAGTCGTCGGTCGAGCCGTTGTCAACGACGATGGCGCGCTGATTGGGCGCCAGACGGGCGAGCACCCACGGCAGGGCTTCGGCTTCGTTCAGGACGGGCAGCACCACGTCGACCCGCTCGGTCACGTCCGGGCCCGTTGGAGACGTGCGAGCCAGCGGTCACCGGTGCACTCCCAGCCGGTGAGCACAAGGCCCGCCTCCGTAGAGAGCTTCTCGAGGTCAGGGGCCGCGACCCAGGCCCATGCGAACCACGGCCCGATGTGTTCTCCCGTCTCGAGGCGTACTTCGCCGACTCGGCTCGCGCCGAGCGGCGATTCAACTTCTACCAGCGCGACACCGTCGGGCGCGAGCAGTTGCGCGATCCGTTTGAGGAGTCGCACGGGGTCACCGCCGATGCCGATGTTCCCGTCGAACAACAAAACCGATTGCCAGCGACCCTCGCCCGGAAGCGCTTCGAACACGGAGCGGCACAGCGCGGACGCACCGCGTTGCAGGGTTTGGTCCACCGCGTGGGGCGACGCGTCGACGCCTAGCGCCGCGACGCCGAGTTCCGCGAGCGCGACGGTGAGGCGGCCGGGCCCGCAGCCGACGTCGAGCACAGGGCCGCGCAGCCGGGTGAGCATCGCGCGTTCATGCGGCGTGGCGGGAGCGCTCCAGAGCTCGACCGGCAGAGTGGTGGCGCCGCCGTCGCGTGCCCGCAGAGTCGCCGTCACGGGGTTGCTCTCCGGATTCGGACCTGGCGGACCGCAGCAACCGCGACGACGGCCCACAACCCGATCAGGAGAATCGAAGTGTTGCGCCCATAGGCGAGAGGTAGCGCGGAGGGGTTGGAGTCGCGGCCGTCGTAGCCGTGCAGGAGCGGCGCGGCGAACAGCACCAGCGCCGCGCTCAGGAACAGACCGATGCGGACGGTTCGCCTGATGCTCACGGGCAGCTTCATCGTCGCGAGCCCGCCGCCCACGAGGAGCGGCGCCCACAGCGCATCGTGGGCGATGCCCGACGCGCCGAAGAACGTTGCGAGGTTGATGACCCGATTGAGACGCAGGTTCATCAGCAGGCCGCGCACGCCGAAGGCGATGATGGCGCCGCCCACGATGAGTCCGCTCCAGAAGGCGGCTCCGCTGGGCGCGTGACTCGGGCCGGAGTGAGGCGCGCTGCTCATGTGCGCTTCACCGTGATGTCGCGCAACCACTTGGTCTGTTGCACACCCGGTCGGTTCGGTCCGATCAGACGGCACGGGAAGCCGTGATCGGGGTGCAGCGTTTCGCCGTTGACTTCCAGCGCGACGAGTGTGTCGCGATCCCAAGCTTGGGCCGTATTGATAACCGAGTGGTTGTATGCGCCGGTGCTCTGCAGCGAGTGCACAACCAGCTCGACGTCGGATCCGTCCTTGATACCCGCGTGCTTCAGGAGATCGCGCACGCGCACGCCCCTCCAGTCCGCAGTAGCGCTCCATCCCTCGACGCACGCGATGGGTAAGCGCGCCTCGTGCTGGGGCATCGTGCGCAACTCGGCCAAGGTGAACTCGAGGGGAGCGTCGACGTCGCCGAGCACCCGCAACCGGTACGCGGCGTCGCTCGCCTTGCGGCGGATGTCGCCCGTGGCCACCGCGTTGACCGGAAGGCCCTGTGGGCCGATGTCTGGACGACGCGGTGCGAGCAACGCGATCCGCCGGAGGGGTCGGACTGTCTGGCCGAGCGTGGTCAGCGTGACGGCGCCGACCGACGCGGCCGTGAGCGTCAGATACGCGCGCCGTGACATGCCACTAGTTGCCGGCACCGCGACGGCGCGTCGCTTGCGCGACAACACGTCGCGCGTCGTGGCGAGCTTGGCGCCGATGTGTGCGATCAACGCGCCGATCGTGATCCACGCGATCCAGTAATGCGCGACCGGGAAGGGGAAGTGCCACGGGTACCACTTGGCGATGTTGGCGGCGCCGCTGAACAACATGAATACCGCGCCGCACACGAGCGGGACCAACGCGGCGCGTTCAATTGCGTGCGCCGCCGATTCGAACGGCGGCCACTTGAACAAGTTGGGGAAGACGGACCACAACTTGGCGAGGAGCAACGGAATCGTCGCAAGGCCCGTCGCCACGTGGAGTCCTTGCGTGAACCGGTAGAGCCCGGCCGGACGCGGCGACCAGTGGAACCACCACGTGGGGGACTGGATCAGGTGTGAAATCAGGCCTGTGCCAAAGCACACCGCAAAGGAGACGCCGAGCGCAATACCGAGAATCGCGGCAGTGCGCGTGTCGTGCGCGTCCTCGAGCAGCGCGCGGTCACGCGCGGCCTCACCGGTCGCGATGGCGCGCTGCGCGGGGGCTGGTATTACGAGCTTCATCAGTGCAGCATCGCCGATCGACCCGCGGCGGTGTGGGCAACGCGCAAGTGCGGGTTCGTCTCGACGACCGCTGCGAGATCGGTGGCAACGTCGATGTCGCGCAGCGATGCCAGCAGACCAACACTGAGCCCAAGCGTCTTGAGGCGCGCGAGCTGGCGTTGCCCGGTGTCGGGCTCGCTCATAGGCACGTCATCGAAGACGCCACGAACGAGCCGGCGTAGGCCGATCGCCCACCAGCCGCCGTCATCGGCCAAACCGAGCACGGCGCCGTCGGGCCCGTCGAGCAGTTGCCGCGCGCTCGCATCGAGCAGAGCGGCGCTCACTTGCGGAGTGTCCATACCGATCTGGATTCCAGGTCCGCCGGCATAGGCCCACGCGTGCTCGAGCCTCTCGTTGAAGGTCGCGCCTCGTTGGGCCACGACGTCAAAGCCATCGGGCAACCACGAACCGGGCTCGCCGTCAAGGGCAACGATGCGATTTGTCGCGCCGCAACCACTGACCGAGTCGAGCGTGTCTTCAAGTGATGCTTGCGCGACCTCGGCCGCCTCGTCGGGCGTAAATGGAGGCGTGAGGCGAGTCTTCACGCGGCCTGCGACCGGCGCCTTAGCCATCACGAGAACGTGGAACGTGGGTCGCGCGGCCATCACTGCACCGTACGGTCCGCGCCGCGCAAATACACCCACAAACTCCTTACGTTTCGCGAAACTGGCCCGTCCGCGAGCGGTTTTCTGTGCGGGTTATCCCTACTGTGCAGTCCGTGGGAACCAACGCAGCGCGTGTGCTCGTGGTTGACGACGACCCGGCGCTCTCCGAAGTCGTTGGTCGCTACCTCGAGCGCGACGGGTTTTCCGTGACCTTTGCCGACGACGGCGAGTCTGGGCTTGCTGCCGCGTTGGCCACGCTTCCTGACCTCGTCGTGCTCGACCTGATGCTTCCGCGCATGGACGGCATCGAGGTGTGTCGTCGCATCCGTGAGGTCGCGCCGATCGCGGTAGTGATGCTCACCGCTCGCGGCGAAGAGGAAGACCGTATCGCCGGCCTCGGCATCGGTGCCGATGACTACGTGACCAAACCGTTTTCGCCCGCCGAACTAGTGGCGAGGGTCAAGGCGGTGTTGCGCCGCACCATCGGTGAGTCACCGGCGCGTTTTGAGCCGCTGGTCGCAGGCCCGCTGCGCGTTGATCGCGCCGCGCACGAAGCCACGCTCGACGGAGAGCAACTGTCGCTCACGACCAAGGAGTACGACCTTCTCGTGCACCTGATGACGCATCCCCGCCGGACCTTTCGGCGCGCCGAACTGCTCGAGTCAGTGTGGGGCTGGTCCTTCGGAGACACGTCAACGGTGACGGTCCACGTTCGTAGGCTGCGCGAGAAGATCGAAACGCACGCGAGCGATCCCCGTCACCTCGTCACCGTGCGCGGTGTTGGCTACCGGTTCGATCCGTGAGCCTCCGCGACTTCATCTCGTTGATTGGACTCGTCCTGGTCGGATCCGTCGGCGCGGCTGTGCTGGGTGCGGCTTTCCTGCGGCGCCTGCGTCGTCGGCCTGTCCGCACCCAGGCAGTTGGTATTGCGGCGGCGGCGCTTGGCTCGACGATGGCGGGGATCGTCGTAGTGGCCCAAGCGATGTTCATCTCGGCCCACGACCTACGAGTCCTGCTGGTCGTCCTCTGCGCGAGCGCTGCGGTTGGTCTTGGTGCGGCGTTCCAGATGGGGTCCGAACTGGGTCGTAACACCGCACAGGTGCGCGATCTCGCCCGCCGGCTTGGCGATCCCGACGCCGACCTCGACATGCCCGCGGTCTCGCGTGATTTTGTGGAACTCGCAGACGAGGTAGTCGACCTGCCGCGCCGTCTCGAAGATCTTCGTCAACGCGCCGACACGCTGGAGCAATCGCGCCGCAACCTTGTGGCCTGGGTTTCGCATGACCTGCGCAGCCCCCTCGCGACCATCCGCGCCATGGCTGAAGCGCTTGACGACCGCGTGGTTACAGACGCCGAGGCAACCGCGCGCTACCACCATCAAATTCGCCGCGACGCCGAACGATTGAGTGCGCTCGTAGACGATCTGTTCGAACTGTCACGCATCCACAGCGGTGTGCGTGAGATGCGACGCGACGTCGTCTCGCTCAAGGACGTGGTGGGCGATGCGGTTGCGAGTCAACTCGAGCGCGCTGAGCGGCAGGGCGTGAGGCTCGTCGACGAGGTCGACGATCGTGTGATCATCGAGGTTGCGGTGCCTGAGCTCACTCGCGTGCTCCACAACGTGCTCGACAACGCGATCCGTCACACGCCGCCGGGCGGCGACGTATTCGTGCGCGTGACAACTCTCGACGGGCACGCGACGGTGTCGGTCGAAGACCAGTGTGGCGGGATCCCTGCCCCCGACCTTGACCGCGTCTTCGACGTCGCCTTCCGCGGCGACGCCGCGCGCAGCAAGGGCGATCAGGGCGGCGGCCTTGGGCTCGCTATCGCTAAGGGTCTGGTTGAAGCGTGCTCCGGCGTGATCGACGTAGACAACGTCCACGCTGGGTGTCGCTTCACGGTGAAGCTGCCGCTACCGGCGTGATTGCGACGGACAGCCGGCCGGAATCCGAGGCCGACAGGGCGAGTGGTCGCCCCCAAGTGTGGGTCGGCGCGTGGGCAGTTCTGCTCGTGGTTGCGGTGGTGGTGGGCGTCGCCTACCGACGTGGCAAACCTATCGAGGTGGGCGCCGTGCCCTGGCTCGGTCGCTGGGGGTTCGACGTCGCGCTTGTTCCCCGGCTCGCGATCGCAGCGGTAGCGGCCGCGGCCGCAGTGTGGTTCCTCCCTCGCGTCGCGGCGAACGCGTCCACGCGCGGAGTACTCGCGGCCGCCGCGACCGCAACCGTCGTGCTCACCGCAGTGCTGGCGTGGGCAGGGCCTGACTCCACGCACTGGGTGTCGCTGCGCTTCGGGTACGGCGCGCACACGCATCTCGTCGATGACTGGCACGGGCCCGTTGAATTCCTCCATCGCTACGTGGAACGGATGCCGCGCCTGACCGCGCACCTGCGCGCGCACCCGCCCGGACTGGTGCTGGTCTTGTGGGGCTTCGGGCGGCTCGGGCTCGAAGGCCGACTGTTCGATCTCGCGTTCATGCTCGCCGCTGGTGCGGCGACGACGCTCGCCGCGCTCACCGCCGTGCGACACCTCGCCGGCGAAGCAGTGATGCGGGCAGCGGCGCCCTTTGTTGCTATCGGGCCGGTGCTCGTGTGGCGGACGAACCCCGACGTGATCTTCGCCGCATTGGCCGTCGGTGCCGTCGCGGTCTTCGCAAAGGCGGTTACTACCAGCCCGGGCCGACGCGCTGATGCGACGGCTGTCGGAGCGGGGGTGGTCTTCGGCCTGGCGTTGCTGTGTACCTACGGCGTGATGCTGATGGTGCTACCGATGATCGCGATCGCAGTCGCTCGACGCTCGCCCCGTCCGCTCGTCATCGCCGGCGTCGCCACCGTGGTGGTGATCGCCCTGCCGGCGCTCTTCGGGTTTTCGTGGCTGGCGGGGCTCGCGGAAACGCGGGTGCAGTACGCCGAGAGCATCGCTCGCGTGCGGGGTT
>JBKJQZ010000003.1:0-4826 GCA_046594835.1 Acidimicrobiales bacterium
GGACACGCGGCGGCCAGAGACGGGGCGGCCGCGCCGCCGCCACGGGCGGTCAAGGCGGCGGTGACGATTGCCGCGACGGTCGGCGCGTTTGTGGCGGGACGGCGCTCGGAGTCCGACGCCAGAGCAATCAATCCCGCGGCCAGCATCGACGCGACGAGCGCTCCGACAACTGCGTTCCTTCGTTGCATCAGTGCTTGTCTCCGTGTTGTTTGCGTGCGTACCCAACGGGTTTATTCGCACGGTGTCATGAGGAGACGGCTGGAGGATCAGCCTAAAGGCGTACGAGTCTCGACAGACGGGGCGCGTCAGCTACGACTGTGAACCAGTGCCGTCAGTTCGCTGCGGTTGGCCACGGCCAGCTTGGAGAACACGTGCCGAAGGTGCGTCTTGACTGTTGCCAGGGTCATGAACAGCTGCTCGGCGACCGCCGCGTTCGCCAGCCCCTGGCTCACCAGGTTCACGACTTCGATCTCGGTCGGGGTCAGGCTGGACCAGCCAGCCACCGAGCGCCGCCGCGAGCCCCGTCCTCGTTTGGCGTAACCGGCGGCGGCGTCGATGGTCATGGCGTCACCCTCTGCCACGGCCGCGGCCAATGCTTCGGCCCCCATGGCTGTTACGAGGGTTGCGAGGTCGGCGTCGCAGCGCGCTCGATCGGCGGGTGGGACGGGTACGCACAGCCGCGCACGTTCGGCCGACGCACCGCCATAGAGCCGGGCTGCTTCGAGATGGCGCCGGGTCAGCGTGGCGAGATGCGCGACGAACTCGAGCGAAGTGACAGCGAGAACCCGATCGCCGAACGCGACAGCTCCGGTGAGCGCAGCGTCGGCCGCAGCCCGCGCCCGTTCGATGTCGTCGGTGAGCAACGCCACCTCCGCCTCCGCCAGCGCCGCGAAACGCCGCACGCCGGCTCCGCGCGGGCGGGCCGTCCATTCGTCGAGGAGCGTGGCGAGGCCCAAGGCCGCTTCGGCATCACCTTCGCTCACTGTCAGTCGCGTCTTGGCCAGTGAAAGCTCGGCGAATATTGGGGACACGCCCAGCATCTCGGCGAGCGTCCCCGCACGTTCAAGGACCGCGGCGGCCTCGGCCTCGCCCTGGTCGCGGAGGCTGAGGCCTTCGGCCCAGAAAGCAAGGGTCACCGCTAGCACGCTATTGATGGCTTGCGATCGGGCCACTGCCTCCTCTACCACCGCCGCGGCGTGGTCGTACTGGCCGCGTATCCCGAGGATGCGCGCCCGGATCGCCAAGACGATCGAGCCGAATAGCTCGTCGCCGAGCGCGGCTGTGATCTCGGCAGCGGCGGTGCAGTGCGACATCGCCTCGTCGAGCGCGCCCTGGGCGCAGGCAGCGAAAGCCGCATAGGCGAACGCCCAGACACGCATCTGAGGATTGCCGTTCGCATCGGTGACCGAGACCAGCTCGTCGACCGACTCCAGCATCAGCGCGCGGTCGCCGGTCATCCAACCAGCAAACACCAGCGCGCTCAGCGTGAGGGCCTGGCAGTAGTCGTCGCCGACGGCCCGGTGCAGGCGGAGGGCTTCGCGTAATGGCTCGGTTGGATGAGCGTCGGTGGCGTAGAGGTTGCCGTAGGCGATGACGCCCTTGGCCCGCCCGAGTGCCCGCTGGTCACCGGCCTCCTCGGCGATAACCAACGCCTCTGCGCCGCGTTCGATCATCTCTGCCAGGTTGCCGCCGGCGAAGAGCAGATACCCGAGCGCGACCAGGGCCAGTGCACGGATCACCGGGTCGCCGCCCGAGAGCGCCAACGCTTGGGTCACCCGGGTGAGGCCCTCGGAGGCACGGTCCCGTTGCCAGAACAGCCACAGCGCGGTCGCCATTCGCATCGCCTCGTTGCTGCTGCCCTGCTGGATGCGCCAGTCGAGCGCGCTGCGCAAGTTGTCGATTTCCTGGTCGAGTTCGCCCAGCACGCCGACCATGCCCGGGCCCTCGAGTGCGGGCGCCAACCTGTCCGCCAACGCGGCGTAATAGTCGGCGTGCCGGTCGCGGACGGCCCCGATCTCGCCGGCTGCGATCAACTTGGTCATCGCAAACTGGCGCATCGTCTCAAGCGTCCCGAACCGATCGGAACCACGGCCATCCTCCAGGAAGACGAGTGATTTGTCGACCAACGCGCTCAACCCGTCCAGCACCGCCCAGCGCTCCAATCCGCCGCCCGTTGCGACCACCTCCGCCGCGGCGACATCGAACCCACCAGCGAACACAGCGAGCCGTCCGAAAAGGGTGCGCTGTTCATCGTCGAGCAGCGCGTAGCTCCACTCCAGCGAGGCCTCGAGCGTGCGGTGACGGGGCAGCGCCGTGGCGCGGCCTCCGGTGAGGAGTGCGAACCGGTCCTTGAGTTGGTCCGCGATCAACGCCGGCGACAAGGCCCGCGCACGTGCCGCAGCCAACTCGACGGCCAGCGGGATGCCGTCGAGTCTCCGACATATCTCGGTCACCGCGTCGCAGTTGGTGTCGTCGAGGCGAAAGGTGGACCGCGTGGCTTGGGCCCGCTCCACGAACAAGCGAACGGCCTCGCCCGGCCCCCCGTCCACCCCGTCGCGGTCGGACCCGGGCACGGATAATGACGGGGCGCGCCACGTCACTTCCCCGTCGACGCCGAGCGGCTCGCGGCTCGTGGCCACCACCGTGAGGCGGGGACAGGCGCGAACGAGTCGTTCGACCATTGCGGCGCACGCATCGGTGAGGTGTTCGCAGTTGTCGAGCACAAGCAGCGATACCGATGGCGCCAAACGGGCGGTCACGGTCTGCTCGAGGCTCTGTTGGGGGACCTCCGAGACACCGATGGCTTCCGCTACGCGGGCGGGCACGAGTGCCGGGTCCGCGAGCGGGGCCATGTCCACCAGCCAAACGCCGTCGGGGTAGCGGTCGACCACGGCCGCTGCGAGTTGCAGACCGAGCCGCGTCTTGCCGCAGCCCCCTGGCCCGGTCAACGTGACCAAGTGCGTGTCGGCGACCAACGCGCTCAGCGCTCGCAGCTCGCTGGTACGGCCCACGAAACTCGTCAGCTGCACCGGCAGGTTGTGAGCGACGTCGTCGAGTGACCGCAACGCGAAGCGTCTATTCGGGCGACCAGCCACAACCATCTCGAGCACGTGCTCGGCCCGGCCGAGATCGCGCGGTCGCGGCGCACCACGATCCTCGAGCGTGACGGTCGACCCGAGCGACGCACGCACGGCGTCGCCCGCCGCCCGCGACAACAACACCTGACCAGCGACCGCCAACGACAGCACCCGCAGAACCCGGCGCCACGACGGATCGGCCACATCATCCACCGCCTCATCGACGGCGTCGAGCGCCCAGCGATAGGTCGGCGCGCCGTCGCCGTCTTCGGGCTCATGAAGGGCCAGCAGGCACGTCAGCGCGTCGCGGGCGTGTTCGAAGATCGCCGCCGGCTCACCTCGCTGACCTGTCTCGCACGCCTTCCCGCCATTCGAGCGAACGAGAGCAACGACGCGTTCATCTGCCAGGTTGAGGAGAGCTTCGGCCGCATCGTCGCTGGACGCGCGCTCCACCGACCCAACGATCAACAACACAGCAGTCATAGGTCGGATCGCCATCCCCGTAACGGTGGTGCATCGCCCACCGACCGAACATCAACCGAAAGGCTGATGGTTCTCATTCTGTCCCAGCACGAGGCGCGCCGCTAAGTGTGGCCCGCCGCGAGCATGGCGACCGCAGCCTCAATCGTTTTGCCATCCCCACGTCATCGCAATGAGGCCAGCATCAGGTCGAGCTAAAGGTCGCACCCGCGCTGTCGGATCGGTGCTCCGTCGCCTGAAACTACGTCCCACACAACAGCTTCTGATTCGGTCGACATCGCTCGACCGCCACCTGGGAAAACACCCGACGGCATACCGCTTAGCGCTGAAACTATCCGTAGTGAGATGCTCTATCCGTTGAGCTACGAGCGCTTATTTTAGTGCCCTGACCTGCGGTTTTATTGCTGATCGAGAGCATTACAAGATAGCACATCGCATTCCAAACCCCAAGAGCGGTGACGCGCATTTGTGCTACGATGTAGCACATGTCCGCCGAAGTTGGCATACGCGCCCTCAAACAGAACGCGTCGCAAGTAGTCGCTCGCGCGTCCGCGGGTGAGGTGATCACCATTACCGAACACGGACGGCCCGTCGCACAACTCGTCCCGCTGCCAGTATCGACACTCGACGGCCTCGTCGCGGCGGGACTCGCGCGACCGGCAACCCGCTCGATCGCCGATCTTCCACGACCCAAGAAGGGCCCTGCCCTCTCCCCTGAACTCGCGAGGATGCGCGAGTCGGAGCGCTACTAGAAGTGGCGTTCTATCTCGACACTTCGGCCGCGGTGAAGCTCGTCGTCCACGAGCGCGAGACCGCGGCGCTTCTGAGATGGTCCGTGCTGCCTGGGCGAAGCATCGTGTCGAGCGATCTGGCCCGCACCGAGCTGGTGCGAGCGACGCGACGAGCTAGCCCTGACCGGATCGAACAGGCACGCCTACTCCTGTCATCGCTCACGTTGCTCAGCCTGTCAACGGATGTGTTCGAACGCGCTGCGTTGTTGGAGCCAGACACCTTGCGGGCCCTCGACGCTATTCACCTCGCGGCCGCGATGGCGTTGGGTGACGACCTCGAGGCACTCGTCACATACGACGGCCGACTCTCCGAGGCCGCTGCCGCGAACGGCGTGGCTGTCATCGCGCCCGGAGCCTGACCGGACAACAGTCTCACGCGGAGCGGCGCGGCAATTCGGGCAAGTCGACACGAAGGCGTCCCACTACTCAAGGTCCGCGCAAGCCTGCCGATTGGTGGGTCATGCCGGAGTTTGTTGGA
>JBKJQZ010000007.1:0-12953 GCA_046594835.1 Acidimicrobiales bacterium
CCGCGACGAGGCATGCGAGATCGGCGATGCGCCGGGTGCCGGTGGACAGGTTTCCCACCGAGCTGTCGGCGTAACGGCCGAGCCCGAGGAACGAAATGATTTCGTCGGCTTCGCGCCGCTTACGGGCCTCGCCGCGCCGCGCCGGCGGCAGCGACAACAGCGACGGCACCAGTTCGCTGCGCTCCCGTGCTTCGAGCGCGACCGACACGCACTCGCGCACCGTCAATTCGCCAAACAGGCGCGCATCTTGAAAGCCGCGGCCGAGGCCCATCCGGGCCCGCTCGTAGGGCGCGGCGAGCGTGGCGTCCTCGCCGAGGATCTCGACTGTGCCTGCGTCGATGCGTTGGAAGCCGCTGATCGCGTTCATCAAGGTCGACTTGCCGGCGCCGTTGGAACCAACGAGGCCGACGGTCTCACGCGGGAACGCTTCGATGGTCACGTCGTTTAACGCGATGAGCCCACCGAAGCGGACGGTGATGCCCGAGGCGCGGAGGGCGGGGACGCCGGGCTCCATCTCGAGCACCGGCCGACCCGAACGCGCCGGCACTGCGGGCGACCCAGCGTGCGCCGCCACGGCGGGCGTGTCAGCGGCGGGCGTGTCACCGAGGCGGCGTTCGGCCAAGCCGAGCAGCGCGTCGCGCGCCTTGTAAACAATCGAGAGCAGCCCGCCGGGCAGGTACATCAACAACACGAGCAGGCCCGCGCCGGTGGTGAGCAGCCGCACCTCGGGCGTGTCGCCGAGCAGCGCCGGCAACCCGATCACGTACACGGCTCCGAGCACCGCGCCGGTCACCGATCCGAGACCGCCGATGATGACCATGCCCACGACCACGAGCGACTGGTCGGGCCCGAACAGCGCGGGCCCGAGCTGCACGTGGGCGCCCGCGAGCAGGCCGCCCGCGATCGCGGCCAGCGCGCCCGACAACCCGAAGGCAGTGAGCTTGCTGCCCGCGGGCGACACGGTGAGCGCAGCCGCGGCCAGATCGTTTTCGCGCACGGCGATGATCGAGCGGCCCACGCCGGTGCGTCGCAGCCGCGACACCACCACGATGGCCACGACCGCGATCAGTAAACAGAAGTAGTAGTAGGAGCGCTGCGAGGTGAGGTCGACGCCGAAGATCGTGGCCCGCGGCAGGAAGATGTTTTCGCTCGCCCCGCGCAGGATCGGCAACGGCAGGATGTAGCCGCGTGCCGCTACCGCGAACGCGAGCGTGGTGACCGCCAGCGACAGGCCGCGTATGCGCAAGGCCGGGCCGCCCACCGCGAGCGCGGCGAGCACACCGGTCACCGCCGCGTAGATCAGCGCCCACGAGAACGGCATTCCTCGGTTCACCAACGCGAACGAGGTGAACCCGCCGAGGCCGACGAAGCCGAACTGGCCCAGCGAGAGCTGGCCCGCCCATCCCGTGAGGATCGTGATCGACAGGCCGACTATGGCGAAGATCGCGACGCGGGCAAAGAGGAACTGCCGGGCCGGGTTGGTGACGATCAGAGGAAGGACAACGGCGACGGCGAGCGACGCAGCGACGGCGATCCGGGGCATGTTGCGGACCCACCCGATGTGGCGCAGACGTTCGGGCACTTCCTTCAGACGCGGCGCGAACGAGAACGAGCCGCGCTGGTCTGGGGCGAGCGCTCGACCCTTGGTGAACACCAGGATCAGCACCGCAACAAAGAGGATGCCGTCGATCGTGCCGGGCGTGGAGACGTTGACGAACAGCAGCGCCTCGGACACGCCGATGACAACCCCACCCACCAGCGCAGCCGGAAGCGACGTGAGGCCGCCGAAGAGCGCCGCGGCCAACGCCCGCAGCAACAAGCTCGGCCCGAGCGCGACCGAGGCCGAGCCGACGATGCTGCCCCGGATCGGGTTGATGAGCACGAAGGTGGCGGTGGACAAGACACCGGCGAGAATCCACACCGCGGTCGACACCCGTTTGACGCTGACCCCGGCGAGGCGCGCCGCCTCAGGGTTCTCAGCCGACGCGCGGATGGCCATGCCGTAAGGCGTGCGGTTGAGGAACAGCGCCAGGCCGGTGATCACCGCGGGCACGAAGGCCATCGCCATGAAGTGCTCGCCGCGCAACAACAACCCGCCGAGGTTGGCCACGCGGTTGAGCCCGGTCGGGTAGCGGGCGACGTTGTCGATGTCGGGCAAAATTGCGGTGAGGAAGAACAGCACCTGGGCTACGCCGATGGTGGCCACCAGCAGGATCAGCGGCGGCGCGCCGGATAGCCGCCGCACCACCGTTAGCTCCACCACCGCGCCGACGATCGCGCCGACGATCAGCACCGCCCCAAACGCGAGGAACCAGTTCCAGTGCAGGTCGAGGACGAGCTTGGCCAGCAGCGCGGCGCCGAAGGCACCCATCTCGCCGTGGGCGAAGTTGATGACGCGGGTGGCGCGGTACACGAGCACCAAGCCGGCGGCCAGCACCGCGTAGGCGAGGCCGGTTATGGCGCCGATGACGACGATCTCGAGGGAGAACGTCATCCGCCGCCACCGCCGAGGAAGACGGCGCGCAGGAGGTCGTCGCGTTCAAGCAGGTCCTTGGCCTGGCCCTCGAACCGGACCCGGCCCTTCTCCATGAAGATGGCGCGGTCGGCGAGCGCGAGCGCGATGTTGACCGACTGTTCGACGATCACCATGGTGAGGCCGCGCTCCTTGAGCGTTTCGACCACGGCGATCATGTCTTGGACGACCACCGGCGCAAGCCCGAGCGACAGCTCGTCGATGAGCAGCACCTCGGGGTCAAGCAGCAACCCCTTGGCCAGCGCGAGCATCTGTTGCTCGCCGCCCGACAGCTTCCCCGCAGGCTGATCGAGGCGTTCGCGCAGACGCGGGAACAGCTCGAGCACCTCCTCGGTCTTGGCTTCGAGCCGGGCGGTGTCCCACACAAAGGTGTGCGCGCCAACGGTCAGGTTTTCGCGCACCGACAGCGTGGGGAAGATGGCTTTGCCGCCGGGCACCTGCACGATGCCGGCGCGCACCCGCGTCTCGGCGTCGGAGTAGGTGACGGCGCGGGCGTTGAGCCGGATGACACCCCGGTCGGGAATCGCCAGGCCGCTAATGGCGCGCAACAGGGTGGACTTGCCGGCGCCGTTGGTGCCGAGCAACGCCAGCACCTCGCCCCGGCGAACCTCCATCTCCACGTCGAAGAGCACGCGCACCTGGCCGTAGCTGAAGTCGAGGTTGCGCACCTGCAGCACCGGGATCTCGCCGCCCTGCTTGACCCGCTCGTGCTCGTCTTGTTCCTCTTTGAGCTCCTGGATGACGAGCGCAAGGTCGCCGCGCACAAAGCGGGCGCCGTAGGCCATCATCGCCGCGCCGAGGATGAGCGACGGCGGGATCATCAGCGTGAGTGCGGTGCGCTCGCCGAAGGCGTCGGAGAGCTGGCCCGCGATGAGCGCACCAAAGAAGGCGCCGACGAAAAAGATGTAGATGCCGGCGAGTGCGTACCCCATCGACCGCAGACGGAAAGGAATGACCGACGCGATGAGGCCGAGCAAACCCGAGACCGCAGCCGACAGACCGAGTTGACCGATCGCGAGCATCACCACGACGAGGGCGATGTTGGGCATATACATCGCGACGACGCTGAACACGAACAGCGACAGCAATGCGCTCACCGCGATGATCGCCCGCGGCGGGCTGGAGCGGAAGAGCCGGTCGGCGATGGCGCCGCCCAGCGGTGCGCCGATCACGCCACCGGCGGCCGCGAAGGACAACACGTAGCCGCGGCCGAGGGCGTCGAGCCCGAAGCGCTGTTCGAGGTAGAGGCTGAAGTAGATCGAGAACGCGAACAGCGAGAAGCCCATGACGCCGAGTCCCATGAGGATGTAATGGAACGTCTTGATCTTGCGCAGCCGTTCCCAGGCTGCGGCCATGGGCGGCGGCTCCTGGGAGAGCAGCGGTTCGTCGTCGCCGAAGATTGCCTCCTGCTCGTTGCGGCCCCGCTTGGGGTCGCGCACGAAGAACGACACCAGCCCGATCACGAGCGTCGGTAGCGACAACACGATGAAGGCCCAACGCCAGCCTTCGTCGCCGCCGGCGATGCTCGCGGCGGCGCCGGCGATGGCGGGCCCTGCGAGGAGGCCGATCGGGTTGCCCAAGTTGAACAGCGCGAAGATCCGCGCCCGGCCCTCGATCGGGTACGCGTCGGCCAGCACCGAGTTGTGCGCCGGTTGCCCGCCCTTGCCGAAGCCGGTGCCCACGCGGGTTACCCCCAGCTGCCACGCCTGTTGCACGAAGCCGGTGGCGAGCATGAACACGCCGAGGACCGCAGAGAGTCCGGCGATCACGGTGGTGCGCCGCATGCGGTCGGCTGCGTAGCCGACGGGCACGAACGCAACCACCACCAGACCGCCTCCCAGCGTTGCGAGCGCGCCGAGCGCGGTGTCGCTCACGCCGAGCGTCTTTTGAATGTTGGGTGCGAGCACCGCGATCGCGGCGCGGTCGAACTCGTCGAACAGGTTGAGCAGGAACAGGATGCCGATGGTCGAGTAACCGCCGCGGCGCAGCACCTGCTGCATCGGCATCTTCTCGCTGCCGACGCCGGGGATGTGTTCGTCGGTTGGCGCAACGCCGTCGGCGTCGCGCTCGAGTTCCTCCTGCTGCCGCTTGGCTTCCTCTTCGAGGACGGCGGCGGCGAGGAGCGCCGGATCCTTGGCCACGCTCAGTACTTCAGCGCGCGAAATCCGGTGACCGGCACGAGGCACTTGCAGTCGGACTTCCACTGCGTGGTGCGCACGCGGTCGGCGCCGTCGAAACGGTTGGGGCCGTAGGCGATGCCCCCGAAGGCGGCCACGTCGACGGGCCCGAGGCTGCGCAGCCCACCGCTGAAGCTAGCCGGCGTGAGGTTCTTGCCCGCCGCGACGAGGCCCCGGGTGGCTAGTTCGAAGAAGGCGCAGTCGCGGACGAAGCCGCCGGTGGAGTCGTCGCGGGCGATGGTCCGGCCAAGGGCCGTGCTGGCCTCTTCGCGACAGCGCTTGTCGATCGCGGGCTCGGGCGCGTTCACGCGGTACTCGCCGGTGCGGGTGATGGTGAAGTTGATGTTGCCGTCGTAGCTCGACGGCATGTTCGAGTAGTAGAAGTCGCTGTTGGCGCCGTTCCAATCCGAGTTGTAATACGGCGGCACGTAGCCCTGGCTGGTGGCGTCTTGGCTGAACTGGGTGAGGATCAGGGTGTGGGCCATGTTGACGATCACGTCGACCTTGTTGGTCCGCATCTGTTGCACTTCCACCGGCACCTGGCTCGCCGCGGTCTGGTAGTCGGCGGAGTACACGCTCACGTGGCGCACGTCGTGGCCGCGGCCCTTGAGCTCCTGCTCGAGCCGACGGGCGATTGACTGCGGGCCGCTGCGCAGGTCGAACATGATCCCGACTTTTTTGTTCCTCAGCGCATTGATGTTGTCGAGTTCCTGGGCGAGGTTCTGCACGGCGCGGTCCGAACCCTGGAACGTCGTGAGCAGCAGGCCCTTGGATCGCGGGAAGAACTCCTGGGGCACACCCGAGCTGCCGGCCACGAGCAGTGGCGTGCCGTGCTCTTCGGTGAAGCAGAGCATGGGCGGGCCCACGAAGCCACCGGAGGCAACCGCGAGGAACACCTTCTTGTTCTCGGTTAGCTCGAGGCAGGCCTCGCGCATGCTCGCCTCTTGCAGCGGGTCATACGTCACATAAAACGGCTGGAGGGGACGACCGTTGGCCCCGCCCTTGGCGTTGTACTGATCGATCCAGTACTGCCACACCGACTGCATGTCTTTTACCGACGCGCCGGCGGGAAAGCCGAGCGCCGTCACGTTGCCGAGGTCGAGGATCAGAATCCCCACCTTGATCGGCGGGCCGCTCGCCTTGCCGGTTGAGCCTGCGGTGCCGCCCGTCGTCGCGTTGCCGCGGGCGGCCGCGCCGCTGCCGCCCGCGGTGGCGCTGGTCGAGCCGCCTAGCGCGCCGCCGCCGCCGGCCACGCCGCTGTCGGCGGACGGCGCGTCGCCGCCGAGCGCGGCACTGTCGGCGCGCGCCGCGTCGCCGGAACCAAAGTCGGTGCCCGGCTCAAAGCTGGTAGCTCCGTTGGCCGCAACCGTGGTGGGCGGCCTCGCGACTATGAGCGGGACCGCAACGCCGGCGGTGAACATGCCGATCACGACACCGATCACCATCGAGTAGGTCTGGACGCGCGAGCGACGTTGGAAAGGCATCAGCGCGAGCGCCCGGGCCTAGCTGGGCATCTGGAACTCGGCGGCGATTACCGCCGTGTTGTTGGCCACGTTGTTGAGCCGGTGCGGCAGCGCCGCCTGGTACTCGGGCGACTCGTACCATTTCTGGGCTGCCTCGGCGGACTCGAACCGGAGCACGACGACGTTGTCGGGCTTCTTGCCTTCGAGCGCCGTGGTATTCGGGTCCGCGGCGATGACTTCGCCGCCGTGCTGGAACACCGACGGCCCGGCGGCTGCGGTGTAGGGCGCGTAACCCTCGGCGTTGGTGATTTCGTATTGAAAGATCACATAGACAGACATGACGGGTTCCTCTAGCTGGACGGGATGGTGACGTCGCCCGGGTTGTAGGGCACGTCCATTACGGCCTCACGGGCCTTGATCTTCCACGCGCCGTCTTCGAGAACGACGCGGTCGCGGTACACCCCGGTGAGGTGCACCTCGAGCTTGTCGCCGTCGATCAGGTAGAGCGTGATGTAGGACTGCACAAGCGCCTCGTCGTCGCCGTCTTCGACGATGAAGACGTTGCTCAACACGTGGCGGCGCTTCTTGGTGAGCGTCTTGTACCCGTTGGCGTAGAACGCAACGACCTCATCGCGACCGTTGCCGAAGGGCATCGAGATGTCTTTGGCGAAGGTCTCGCGTAGCGCCTCAGGGTCTTGGTTGTCGTGGGCCGAGCAGTAGCGGTAGAGCAACTGCGCGATGGCGTTGTAGTCAGCCATTACGCGAGGTGGTACACGCGGGCGGCGTTGTCGTGCAGCGCCTTGCGGGCAACGTCGGCGGGCACGTCTTTGAACGCAGTCTTGATGTGTTCGGAGGGAAGTTCCGCCGGCGAGCACGGGCCGGGACTCATGCTCGTGGGGTGCGGATAGTCGGTTTCGAACATGAAGTTGTCGGGATACTGCTCGAGCATCCCGAGCGTGCCGCGCTCAAACCAGAAGCAGCCGTAGCACTGGCGCTTGAAGTACTCGCTCGGCAGCAGCTCGGAGGTGCGGTGGGCGCCGTAACCCTTCCAGTGCCAGTCCAGCGACTCCAGCAGATACGGGATGAAACCGAAGCCACTCTCGACCGACACGAAGGGCAGCGACGGGAAGCGGTCGCACAGCCCGGAGGTGAGGATCGCGGCGATGGTGTCGGCGTTGCTCAAGAGGCCGATCGCCGTGCCCCGCACCGCGGCGGCGGCGTCGAAGTTGGCGAGCATCGCCGCCATCATTTTGGCCGAGCCGTCCATGCTCGCGGAAAAGCCAACGTGGAAGTTGACCGACATCTCGAGGTCTTGGGCCGCCGCGTAAATCGGGTCCCAGTGCTCCGACGTGAAGGCCGGTAGCCCGATCTGTTCGTACTTGTTCGCAAACAACACACCGCGGTGACCGTTCTCACGCGCGCGGGTCATCTCGGTGACTGCGGCGTCCAGATCCCAGAACGGAACCATGGCGATGGGCACGAGACGATTGGGATCGGCGCTGGCGAACTCGGTGAGAAAGTCGTTGTATGCCCGCACGCAGGCCAGGGACTCTTCGGCACCAAGGCGCATGAACAACGGAGTCTCAAAGCCAATCAGGTTGGGATACAAGACCTGGGCGTAGATGCCGTATTCGTCCATGCGCTTGAGACGCTCGAGCGGGTTCCACGACCCCGGATCAACGTCTTCGATTTCGGAGGGCGAGTCCGGCGGGTATTGCTTCCACCCGGCCATGGCGTAGAAGCCCGGGCCCATAAGCCAGGAGTCGCCCACGCGCCAGTGCGAGTTCCCGGTGTCGGGGTTCTTCGCGACGCGCGGCGCGATGTCTTTGAACTTCGACGGCATCCGCGAGGTCCAAAGGTCGGGTGGCTCGGTCACGTGCGTGTCGGTATCGATCACGCGAATGTCGGAGAGCAAGGTGTCACTCATTGGTTCCCCCCGGATCCAATCGGCCTAACGTACGTTAGTTTTTTGACCATAGCTTTTGCTATGAGCCGATGCAAGGCGCCGCGTCCACTTCAGCGGCGACTGATCCGTCGGGCCGCGCGTTTGGGCTCGGTGATGCCGAAGATCATCAGGTCGGTGAAGTTATCGCCTAGGTCCGAAGCCGACAGAGGGCCGTCGGGCCGGTACCAGGTGTAGGCCCAGTTCAGAACGCTGAGGACGGCGACCGCGGTGAGATGGGGGTCGACGTCGCGAAACTCACCCGAGCGCACACCTTCTTGGAGCAACGCGACGAGCATGCCTTCGTAACGGTCTCGGTCGGCTCGCACCTCGTCGAGCCGCTCGCCTTCAAGGCTCTTCCACTCGTGCAGAAACACCACGGCCGACGCGCGGTTGTCGGCCATGATCTGAAGGTGCGCCCCGATGAAGCGCCGGAGCCGGTCCGCCGCCGGAGTCGCCGTGTCGGCCAGGGCCGACTCGCCGTTTTGCAGGAACGATTCGCGGACCTGTTCGATGATGCCGACGAGCAGGTCTTCCTTGGCCCGTATGTGCGCGTACAAGCTTCCGGGCTGTAAGCCGACGGCGTCGGCGATGTCGCGCATGCTCGTGGCGGCGTAGCCCTTGCGGCTGAACAACTCCATCGCCGCGGCGAGGATCTCCCCCGACTTCGGTGAGGTCATCAGCGCCCGCTTACCCCCCAGAAGTTGGCCCACGCGTCGACTCTAACAAGTGTTCGGTTGGGTATTCTTGGGACTTGCCGGTCAGCTCATGGCGCCCAGCAGGCGTCGAGTGGCCTCGACGACCGACCCCGGCTGCTCGATCCAGATGAAGTGACCGGTGTCGAACTCTTCGACGATCGCGTCCTTCATCAACGCCGCCGTTTGTCGGTTGGCGTCGGGATCGATCGGGCTGTGCAAACCGATCATGTGCAGGTTCGGGATCGCGAGCTGCGGCAGGGCGTTTGCGAGCACGTCGTCGCCGAGCAGCGCCATCGCATCAGACATCACCGCGGCGTTGACCTTCTCGGAAATGCCGATGGTGTCGGGCATGGGCGGCGCTGCTTCGGCGTCCTTGAAATACCCGGGCCAGAGGATGGCCAACTGACGAAGCTCGGCCTCGTCGTTCTCAAGCCCGAGCGTCGCGAGTTCGGCCATCGCGGCGGCACCCTTGTCGCCGATGCGCGCCCCGATCGTGGCTCCCATCGTGCCCGCGCCGCCGTCGCCGATCGCGCCGAGTGCGTCGATCAGCAGCAATCCCGAGACGCGTTCGGGCGCGGCAACCGCGATGTGCATCGCAAGGTGCGCGCCCCACGAGTGGCCCGCGAGCAAGGCCCGTTCGGCGCCCAACGCGTCCATGACCGCGAGCGTGTCGGCTACTTGCTGGGCCACGCTCAACTCGCCTTCGAGCGACGACGGGGCCTGGCCGCGCTGCTGGTAGCGAGCGACGCGCAGCGCGCCGTCGCCACCGTCGAGCATTTCGTCGGCGGCCCCCTCCATGTAATCGGTCAGACCCGGACCGCCGTGCAGGACTAGCGCGAGTTGTTCGCCGTCGCCGGTCGCCCACCCGGTCAGTTCAGCGTTGTCGGCGGTAAAGGTCGTCCACGTCATAGCGGCGCACCCTATTCCGGTCCGACGGACCGAGCGATGAGGACAACCACCCGCGCCTTCACCCGAACCTGCGGGCTTACGCGATCACTCGTAGCGACACCGTTGCCCGGTCCCCTGGCTGCAAGCCGCCGGCCGCTTTCCGCACAGCCTTCTTCAACGGGAGCACGTACTCGTCTTCGGACGCGGGGAACAACGACGTCTGCCAGGTTGTCGGGCCGAGAGTCACCTCGACGCGTATCGAGCCGAACCCCGCCGCCCGGGCACCGAAGCGAGCGCCGATCTCCAACGACAGCTCGGGCGGCAGCGAGACGAAACATACCGGCGCGTGACTGTCCGAGACATACACGTCGGCCTCGAAACCGAACACGTCGTAGGACTCCATCAGCCTCCGCCTCCCCGTGTCGAGCCCGTGTGGACAGCTTCGCACGCGCACCGCATTGCGCCGATCGCCAACGGCAGCTGGGCCGGCGCGGCGCCAACCGCCTGCTTGAGCGCGAATGTGGGTACAGCCGGGTCCGGCGAGCCAAACGGGAGCAGACAGTGACGATCTTCGATGACCTACGCGAGAGCCACGCGGTGCAGCGCGGCCTGGCCCGGAGCATGACCCACGCGCGCGCGTCGGCCGACAAGCGCCGCGCCGCGTTCCTTGCGCTGGCCAATGAGCTCGACGCGCACGCGGCCTCCGAGGAGCGTCACCTCTATGTGCCGTTGCTCATGCTTGACGCGGGGCTGCACGTCAGCCGGCACGCGCTCGCGGATCACCACAAGGCGGAGAAACTCGTGAACGAACTCCGAGGCACCGATCCCGTTACCCCAGAATTTGACGCACTCACGCGTGAGCTGGCGTCCGAGGTGCGCGACCACTTGAACGAGGAAGAACACGGCACGTTTCAGCTCGCTGGAAAGCTCTTGTCAAAGACGCGCCAGAAGGAACTCGCAGCCTCGTACCGGGCTGAGTATGCGCAACGGGGTGGACCCCACACCACTACGTAACACCAAAGACGCAGTGGCGACGCTTAGGTAGCGCGCGCGACCGACGGGCCGATGGCCACCCGCGGCTGGCTCCACAAGACCAACGACGGGATCATCAGGTTCGTGGTCGACCAGCGGCTAAACGTGATCGTGGGTGCGACCCTCGCAGCTGCTCGGCGGGGAGATTTCGGCAACTTGGTGCTGGCTTTGGAAGACGAGAGACCGGTCAGCAGGTTGCGCTTCATGACTAGTCCTACCCAACCTTCCAGGGCCGAACCCACAACGCGGGTGTGACGCTTCGGCAAGACTGCGCGCATGGACTATCGCTTTCTCGGCCGCACCGGTCTCCGTGTCAGCCCACTGTGCCTCGGCACCATGAACTTCGGCCCGCAAGCCGACGAGGCCGACTCCCACACGATCATGGACCGGGGCCTCGAACTCGGCATCAATTTCTTTGACACGGCCAACGTCTATGGCGGCGGCGGCGGGACCGAGGACATCATCGGCAACTGGTTCGCGAAGGGCGACGGCCGTCGTGAGAAGACCGTGCTCGCGACCAAGGTCTACGGCGGCCAGAACCCGTGGCCGAACACCAACAAGTTGTCGGCGCTGCACATCCGTCAGGCGTGCGAGGCCAGTCTGCGTCGGCTCCAGACCGATCACATTGATCTGTACCAAATGCATCACGTCGATCGGGACACACCGTGGGACGAGATTTGGCAGGCGATGGATCTGTTGGTGCAACAGGGCAAGGTGCTCTACGTAGGCAGCAGCAACTTCGCGGGCTGGCACATCGCCAAGGCCAACGAGGCCGCGAAGCGGCGCGGGTCACTTGGGCTCGTCTCGGAGCAGAGCCTGTACAACCTCAACGCCCGCATGATCGAGCTTGAGGTCATCCCGGCGTGCGCGGACTACGGCGTCGGAATGCTCCCGTGGAGCCCCCTCGGAGGAGGCATCCTGGGCGGAGCGCTCCAAAAGGTGACCGAGGGCCGTCGAGGCGCCGAGCGCATCCAAGAGCAGGTCGAGAAGCTGCGCCCGCAGTTGGAGGCGTGGGAAAAGTTGTGCGCCGACATCGGTAGCGCCCCTGCCGACGTCGCTCTGGCCTGGTTGCTGCACAACCCCGCCGTCACCGCACCCATCATCGGCCCGCGCACCCTCGAGCAGCTCGACGGGGCCATGGGCGCACTCGACGTCGTCCTCGAAGCCGACGTGCTCGCGCGCATCGACACCATCTTCCCTGGCCCCGGCGGCACCGCCCCCGAGGCTTACGCCTGGTAACTACGGGCCCAGTCCGTCACGACTGCGGCTGCTGACGGGGTTTTCCGCGCTGAGGGTGGAAAACCCCGCCAGCACCGGCTCTACCGGCGCGGTAACACCGTCTCGTTACCGTGCGGGTAATGGAAGGCTTCGAATCCCGGGCGCACGCGCTGCTGGTCCAACTCACCGGCCGCGACGACGCGAGGTTTCGCGACGGCCAACTCGACGCCATTCGGGCGCTGGTGGTGGACCGCCGGCGGGCGTTGGTGGTCGAGCGGACGGGGTGGGGCAAGAGCGCGGTGTATTTCATCGCCACGCGTCTGTTGCGCGAGGAGGGGCTGGGCCCGACGCTGCTCGTCTCGCCGCTACTCGCGCTCATGCGCAACCAGATCGGCGCGGCAACGCGCATGGGCGTGCGCGCCGAGACGATCAACTCGTCGAACCGCGATGCGTGGCTGGAGGTGTTCGACCGTCTCGACGCGGGCGAGGTGGACTTGCTGCTCGTGTCGCCCGAACGTCTCGCCAACCGGGAGTTCCGCGAGACGGTGCTCGAACGACTGGGAACCGCGGCCGGGCTCGTGGTGATCGATGAGGCGCACTGCATCAGCGATTGGGGTCACGACTTTCGGCCCGACTACCGCCGCATCCGTCGCCTGCTCGACGTGTTGCCCGAAGGCGTGCCCGTGCTCGCGTGCACCGCAACCGCGAATGACCGCGTCGTGGAAGACGTGGTGCGCCAGCTTGGCTCCAACCTCGAGACCGTGCGCGGGCCCCTCGCGCGTGACGGGCTCTCGCTGCACGTGATCGAGTTGCCGTCCCAGGCGGCGCGCATGGCCTGGCTCGCCGACGCGATCCCGCGCCTGCCCGGTTCGGGAATCGTGTACTGCCTCACCGTGCGCGACGCCGAGATCGTGGCGGCGTGGCTGCGTCACAACCGCATCGACGCTGCGGCCTACACCGGCGCGTCCGAAGGTCGCGAAGAAATCGAGAACGCGCTGCTCG
>JBKJQZ010000141.1:0-2984 GCA_046594835.1 Acidimicrobiales bacterium
GGGTCGCAACGGTGGCGCAGTGTGCACGTCGACCAACGCGAAAGCCGTTGTCACCTGGGCGCTGGCCCAACACGGCGAGGCGACCAAGGTCCTGTTCTTCCCCGACCAGCACCTCGGGCGCAACACCGCGTTCGACCTCGGCTTCGGGGCCGAGTCGATGCACGTGTGGAACCCGCGCCTCGAACTCGGCGGGCTGAGTGAGTCCGACGTGAAGGACGGCAAGTTCCTTCTGTGGAAGGGCCACTGTTCGGTCCACCAGCGCTTCAGCACCGATCACATCGCCGCGTTCCGCGCCGAGCACCCCGACGGCATCGTGATCACGCACCCCGAGTGCTCACACGAGGTATGCGAGGCGGCCGATCAGGTGGGCTCGACCGACTTCATCATTAGAGCGGTGGCCGCCGCTCCCGAGGGTTCGGTGATCGCCATCGGCACCGAGATCCACCTCGTAGACCGCCTCGCCCGCGAGACCGTCGGCAAAACGGTCGTGTCGCTTGACCCGCTGGTGTGCCCGTGCTCGACGATGTTCCGCATCGACGCGCCGCACCTGTGCTGGATCCTCGAAGAACTCGTCGCCGGCAACGTGGTCAACCACATCGCGGTCGACGACGCCACGCAAAAGGACGCGCTCGTCGCCCTCGAACGCATGCTCGCGATTACGTAACGCTGGCAACTAGCGCGGCCACGTAACGGCACCCCTAAGTGCGGCGCCCGAAGCTGCCGATAGGTCCCTTATGGGCAGGCCCGCCTATCTCTCGCGCCACCGCATTGACCTCGCAGCCGCCGGGCTGCTGACGCTGGCGCTGTTCGCCGCGTCCTGGTACCGCCACGCCACCTACCGGTCCTATGCATACGACCTGGGCGTGTACCAGCAGGTGTTGTGGAAGATGGCGCACGGCCACGGGGCCACGTCGACCCTCACCGGATGGAACACGTTCGGTGATCATTTCTCGCCGATCCTGCTCGCCTTCGTACCGCTCTACTGGATCGCATCGACGCCGGTGTGGCTGTTCGCCGCGCAGTCAATCGCGCTCGGCGCGGGCGCGCTGTGCGTCCGCCCGCTCGCGGTCGCGGCCGGCCTCGACAAAGACTCGGTTCTGCCCAAGCTGCTGCTCGCCGCGTACGTCCTCAGCCCCGCACTCTGGAACGCCGGGCTCTACGACTTCCACCAGACGACGGTTGCGGTGCCCGTCTTGATGATCGGCTGCATCGCTGCGCTTCGCCACAAACACGCGCACCTTTGGCTCGTGTTGCTCGCCCTCGTGATCCTGCGTGACGACCTAGCAATCGCCGCGATCCCGCTGGGCCTGATCGGCTGGCGCAGCGACGACAAGGCCGGCCACCGCCAACGCCTCGCCCTCATCGGCGTGGCGATGCTCGTGACGGTCGTAGGCGCCCAGATCGGCACCGCGCTCGGCGCGTCGCGGCATTTTGACGCCCGCTACGGCTACCTCGGCTCGTCGATGACCAACATCGCACTGCACCCGGCCCACGCGCTCGTGGGCGTCGCCAGTCACCTGTTCGCGACGAACAACATCCTGCCGATCGCAGCGTTGCTGTTGCCGCTCGCCTTCCTCCCCCTGCGAAAACCTGCGTGGTTCGGCATCGCCCTGATCATGATGCTGCCGACGCTGCTCGCAAGCGACGTCAACTTCCATTCACCCGCCTTCCACTACGGCGCCCCGATCGCGCCCTTCGTCTTCCTGGCCGCGGCCGGTGCGTTGACCAAACCCATCCGTCACCCGCGCGCCGGTGCCGTCGGTATCTCGCTTGGCATCGTCGGCTTCGTATTCATCGGGCCCGTCACCACCGGCGCGCTCACCTCGCCCACCATCAACCCCGCCGACGCGCGCGCCGCCATGGCGACCATCAAGCCGACCGACGGCGTCGCGTCGGGCAACGACCTCGCAGCCCACCTTGCAGGCCGCGACGTGCTCAAGCCCTTCCCGCTGCCGATGCTCGCGGCAGACCCGACGTTCCCGCTCGATCCCAAAGTGCTCGACCACTCGGCGAAGGCACAGAGCGAAATCGACGTGGTGGTGGTCGCGGCCGACAGCGTGAACGGCGTGAATAAGTCGATGGCCAAGCTGCTCAAGACCGAGGCCTTCCAAGAGCAATTCGTCGAAGAAGACTTCGGAACCGTGCGCCTCTTCCGACGCGTTGCGCCTGTCAGCGAGTAAACCTCAGCGCTATGGCAGATACCGCTTCTGATCCCATCCTCTACGAGGTCGCCGACCACGTGGCGACGATCACGCTCAACCGCCCCGAGCGTCGCAACGCGATCTCCACCTCCATGCTGATGCAGCTCGCGCAGCGCCTCGAGCAGGCGGACGCAGACCGCAACGTGCGGTGCATCATCGTGACGGGCGCGGAGGGCGGAGGATTCTGCGCCGGCCTCGACCTCGTCGACGCCATGTCGGGCGACGGCATCGGCGGCGAGAACAGTGGCGGCGGCGGTGCCGGCAGCAGCGGGGGCGGCGGCGGTATGAGCATGCAGACGCGTCACCTCCCCACGGTCGTGCTGTTCGAGATCGACAAGCCCGTGATCGCCGCGATCAACGGCGGCGCCGCCGGCTACGGCCTCGACCTCGCGCTTGGTTGCGACATCCGTTTGATGGGCACCTCCGCCAAGCTCGCGGCCGCGTTTACTAAGCGCGGCGTGGTCCCCGAGTCGGGCGGCACGTGGTATTTGCCCCGGCTGCTGGGCTGGGGCAAGGCCGCCGAGATCATCTATATGGGCAAGACGGTGCTGGCCGACGAGGCGCTCGAGATCGGACTCGTCAACGCCGTCATCGACGACGGCGACCTCCAGAAGACCGCCCAGGACTGGGCTGCGCAGATCGCTGCAAACGCGCCGATCGCGGTGCAGTCGTCCAAGCGCCTCATGCGCCACGGGTGGACCGAAGACTTCCAGGCCCACACCCACCACGTCCTCCTACAGACGATGCACCTCTTCGGCACCAAAGACTTCCGCGAAGGCATCG
>JBKJQZ010000150.1:0-3221 GCA_046594835.1 Acidimicrobiales bacterium
CGTCGGCGGCGCTGATCGACCGGGTGGTCGAGCTGTCGGGCGGCGATGGTCGGGTGCTTGAGCTCGGCGTCGGTACGGGGTGTTGGCGGCCACGTTGTTTGCACATTGAGCGGCCACGTTCGCTGCGCATGGTTCGGCTCGAGGTTGACGATGAGCGCGTCGTGACGAGCACCGCGGTCAGTCTCGTGTGAGCTCGGCGGCCGCCTTTTTGGCGCAGGCGTCGTCGACGAGGTCTTTGCCGTCTGAGGCGGCGGCGATGAGCGCGGCGACGGCGGCATTGTTGAGCGCCCGGGGCAAGCCGTTGGAGGCGCGATGTAGCCGGGCGACGGCGTCATCGGCGAAGAGGGCGTCGACGCGACCGGCGAGGGCCAGGTGATGGCGGAGATAGGTGGCCGACTCGACGAGGTCCATGGCTTTGATGGCGAAGCGGGTGGCGATACGTTGGTCGAGGGCAGCGAAGATGCCCATGCGCAGCTGGCGGGCGAGCGTCGGTTGACCGATGAGTATCCCGGCGAAGGGTGACGCCGAATCCATCTCGGCGTTCGTGAGCAGCCGCAATTCTTCGAGCTGCGCCGGGGTGAGGAGGTGTGCTTCGTCGACGACGATCACAACGCGGCGGTGTCGTTCGGCTTCTTCGGCTGCCAGCAACGATGAGGCCTGTTCCATGACTTCGGCCTTGTGGAATCGGGGTTCGGCGCCCAAGGCGCGCACGATGGTGACGTAGAGGCCGCGGGTCCCGAAGGCCGGGTTGGCGACGTAGACGACGGTGTGGCGGGTCGGGTCGAGTCCGGCGACGGCGGCGCGCACCGCGACGGTCTTGCCGACGCCGACGTCGCCGACGATCACGCCGAGGGCGGACTCTGCGATGCAGTGGCCGATGCGGGCCACGGCCTCGGCGTGGGCGGGACGAATGTAGAGGTCGGCGGCGGCGATGGATTTGGAGAACGGCGTGTGGGTGAGGCCGAAGTGCGCGACCCACGGGGCGCGGCTCATGCGCCGACCTCGTCGTCGCTGAAGAGGGGGACCTGGGCGTAGGAGATGGCGCCGACCGTCTCGGCGTCGTGGGCGCCTTGCACGAGGCCGAGATAGTCGACGCCGGTCGGCGGTGGTGCCGGCCGGGCGGCTTGGGGGACGGCTTTGTGGGTGTGGCGGCCGATCACGAACGGCGTGGCCACACCAGCGGCCTTGCCTTCGACGTACACGTCGATGGCGGCCAGGCTCTCGGGATCGAAGCGCAACTCGACGCGCCGGCCGACGAGGGCGGGATCAACGGAGTAGGCGTTGCCTTCGAGCGACACCGTGGCGGTGCGAGTGACCTTGCGGGCCGCCGACCACCGGAAGGCGTCGGTGAGGCGGGCCGGCTCCGCGAGGCGGTGGGGGGCGCCGGCGGCGAAGCGCACGTCGGGGCTCTGGCCGGTCTCGGCGTGGACGGGGCGGTTGGCGACCTGGGTGGCCCACGCCATGAACGCGTCGTTGAGCTCGTCGAGCGACTCGATGCCGGCGTGGCACGCCTCGCTCAAGAAACGTTCCCGGATGTAGCGGTTGAGTCGCTCCTGTTTCCCACGCCCTTGAGGCGAGTAGGGCGCCGAGTGGACCAGGCGGATGCCGAGCACCGCGCACGTCCTCGACAGCATCGCGTTGGAGAAAGGGGCGCCGTTGTCCGCATACAAAATCTCGGGCAGTCCCCGCCACACGATGGCGGCGCGCAGCACGTCTTGGCCGGAGCGGGTGTTCTCCGCCGACATGAACCGCCCGTGGACCAACAGCCGGCTGTGGTCATCGACGATCAAGAACAGCCGGGCCCGCACCGAGCTCGCCACCCTCGGATGGGGAACGAACGGGCCGACGAGCACGTCGGTGATCCAACGCTCGTTGGGTCGGGCCGCCTCGTAGCGCCCGAACGCTTTGGGTTCAGCGGCGAGCGCTTCGCGGTGCAAGCCGCGGCGGCGTAGCTGGGCCCGCAGGGTCCGCTCGGCGACGTGCACGCCGTGGCGGTGCCACAAGATGTCGGCGATGGCGGCCGCCGAACGGCTCGGCAGCTCGAGGCGCAGCGCCGCGGCCTCCTCGAACAGTTCGGGCAGGGCCCGCAACGCCCCGCTGTCCGAGCGTTCCTTGGGGCGAAGGCCGTCCATGCCCTCGGCCCGATAGGCGCGCAGCCAACGATCGATGGTGTGGCGGGAATAGGTGCGCGTCGAGCCGTCGGGATGGGCGTGGGACAGCGCGGCGATGGACCGCACCACCGCGCCGCGCTCCGCCGCGCTGAGCCGGGCCGGCGCCGCTTCGGCGATTACCGCCCAGCGGTGTAAGGCGATGGCTTCGGTGTGGTCGATGGACATTCGTTTCGCCTCTCGTCGTTGGTCCTCAGGGGACAGGAGGGATGAAACGACGGTTGCCGCTCACCGTCGAGAGCGGATTCGTGGTGGCCCGAAGCATCGCCCCGCCGCACACCAAGTTCACGAAGGGCCACAGCGAGGCGATCACCGTTCCGTGACGCGACCTGGCCTCGGCCCAGACGACCTCCATCAGCCACAACGAGGCCCTCGCCGCGCCCGCCGGCGGGCGCGGCGCGACACCCGACAACTCGACGAACAGCGCGGCGAAGGCGGAGGCGAGCTCCTCGGCGCGATGCCCGAAACGCCGCAGCCAGTCCCGCGCCGTCTCGTGGGGAACATCGAACGCCCTCGCCGCCGGGCGCACGCCGCCGGGCCCACTCACCACCGCGGTGATGACCGCGCCGATCGTGTCGACCACATCCAGGCGGCCCAACGCCAAGAAACTCGGGACCAGGGCATGGCTCTGCTGGCACTTCCGGCAACGCGCCCGCCGCAACCGGATCAGATGGCACAGTCCGCCGGCGCGGACCGAACGCGTGTAGCGCGACCAGAACACCATCGGTGTCGAGCACGCTGGGCAGTCAGGCCGCGGGACCACGACCTCGTCGCCGACGGCGCGGTACTCGTCGACTGACAGGGAACAAGGCCATACGATGGCCATAGGTGGCAACACCGCCTTGGACCCCTCCCGCGCCAGCGACCAAACCGGTGGGAGGGGTCCCTCGCGTTCAGGGACAGCCCATCCTCGCGGTCACGACAACCGCCCGCCTGCTCAAAGCGCGTGCCCAATGAGCACTGCCGAGAACTACCCCGCGATGGTCAAAGAATCAAGCCGCCAACAGCTGGTAAGGAAACCTCGCCACTGGCACCCGCCGGATCTTGAGCTCA
>JBKJQZ010000153.1:0-12197 GCA_046594835.1 Acidimicrobiales bacterium
TGCGGAAGTCGCTGCCGATCTTGAGGCGCGCATCGTGCGTCTTGTCGCCCGAATCGCCTCACCCGAAGGAGTCCCAACTCATGCTCGATGACGCCACGGTAAACGTGCGCTACATCGTCGACGACGTCTCGGCGGCCGTCGACTTCTACACAACCCACTTTGGGTTCGTGGTGAACCTCAATGCTGCGCCCGCGTTCGCCGACGTAATCCGCGGCAGCCTCCGTCTGCTTATCAGCGGGCCGACCAGTTCGGCCGGTCGCGTCATGGTGGACGGGGAGGCCCCGCGGCCGGGTGGTTGGAACCGAATTCATCTAGTCACTGACGATCTCGCCGCTGAGGTCGACCGTCTCAAGAGTGCTGGCGTGTTATTTCGCAACGACGTAGTGAGTGGACCGGGCGGATCACAGATCCTCGCCATCGATCCCGCTGGCAACTTCGTCGAGCTATTTCAACCCGCCTCATAGCGAGCGCCCTAAGTCAGTAGCGCCACGGGTAGGGCGACCAGGCCGGGTGGCGCTTTTCCAAGAACGCGTCGCGGCCTTCGGCGGCTTCGTCAGTCATATAGGCCAGGCGCGTGGTTTCACCGAGCAGGATCTGCTGGCCGACGAGTCCGTCGTCGATGAGGTTGAAGGAGTACTTCAACATGCGCTGCGCGGTGGGGCTCTTCGCGTTGATGATCCCGGCCCACTCCAGCGCGACGCGCTCGAGGTCGTCGTGCGCCACCACCTTGTTGACTGCGCCCATCTGGAACATCTCGTCGGCCGTGTACTCGAGGCCGAGGAAGAAGATTTCGCGGGCGAACTTCTGGCCCACCTGGCGCGCGAGATAGGCGGAGCCGAACCCGCCGTCGAACGACGCGACGTCGGCGTCAGTCTGCTTGAAGCGCGCATGCTCGCGACTCGCGATGGTGAGATCGGCGACAACGTGCAGGCTGTGCCCGCCACCGGCGGCCCAACCCGGTACCACACACACGACGATCTTGGGCATGAAGCGGATGAGTCGCTGCACCTCGAGGATGTGCAGGCGGCCGAGCTTGCCCGGATCAACGGTGTCGGCGGTGTCGCCCTCCGCGTACTTGTAGCCGTCGCGGCCGCGGATGCGCTGGTCGCCGCCGGAGCAGAACGCCCAGCCCCCGTCCTTGGGCGACGGGCCGTTGCCGGTGAGAAGGATGCAGCCAACGTCGGTCGACTGCCGCGCGTGCTCGAGCGCGGTGTACAGCTCGTCCACCGTCTTGGGTCGGAAGGCGTTACGCACCTCGGGCCGGTTGAACGCGACGCGCACAGTGCCCTGGCCCTTCGCGCGGTGATAGGTGATGTCGCCGAAGTCGAAGCCGGGAACCTCGTCCCACGCGGACTCGTCGAAAATGTCCGAAACCATCTGCACAACGTAGGGCGGTCACCTAAGCGAACGCGTCGTGACGCGCCTAGCGCGAGGTTGCCCTACGCAAGCGCAGTTCCGGCGTCGGAATGGCAAGGGTCATGACCGCGGCCATAACCGCAGCGCCAACGGCAACCGCCGTCGCAAGATTGGCGGTCGCCGGCGACGGTCCGAGCAGTGGTCCCAATGCGATCGCCGAGCCAACCAAGCCCAGGAACAAACCACCACACGCGGCACCGAAGCCGACGACAGCCCTCTTGATGAACGCCCGGACGACGCTCTCCCAGCCCTGCCCCGTGATCCCCATGGCACAGCTGTTCGCCGCGGCCAAACCGTGCTCCTGCTTGAAAATGCATTGGTTGTGGCGCACGCCGCGGCATAGGTTCGCCTCTCTATGCCGCTCGTAGAAGCAACCGGGTTGACGAAGCGGTTCGGCGATGTTGTCGCCGTCGACGGGATCGACTTTCACGTCGAAGTGGGTGAGACCTTTGGTCTCCTCGGTCCCAACGGCGCGGGAAAGAGCTCGTCGATGCGGATGATCGCCTGCACCTCGCCGCGTACGGGCGGCGAACTGCGCGTGCTCGGGCTCGACCCGGCGACGGATGGCTCGGCGATCCGCGCTCGTCTGGGCTCGGTACCGCAGGAGGACAACCTCGACCTCGAACTGACCGTGTGGGACAACCTGATGATCTACGGCCGCTACTTCGGTCTGTCCCGCGCCGTCATTCGTGAACGCGCTAGCGAACTCCTCGAGTTCTTCCAGCTCGCCGATCGCGCCGGCGACAAGGTGGATCCGCTATCGGGCGGCATGAAGCGTCGCCTCGCGGTGGCCCGCGGCCTCATCAACAACCCTGAACTGCTGCTGCTCGACGAGCCGACCACCGGCCTTGACCCCCAAGCTCGTCACCTGTTGTGGGAGCGGCTGTACCAACTCAAGCGTCAGGGTGTCACGATCGTGCTGACGAGTCATTACATGGACGAAGCCGAGCAGCTGTGCGATCGCCTCGTGATTGTCAACGGTGGAAAGATTGCGGCCGAAGGATCACCACGCGACCTGATCCGTCGATACTCGACTCGCGAAGTCGTCGAGCTGCGCTTCCTCGACACCACGGATCAGCAGTACGCCTTCGAGCGCGTAGCCGGCGCGGCTGAGCGGGTTGAACGACTGACCGATCGCATCGTGCTCTACACCGCAGACGGTGACGCCACGGTGCGCGCCCTCGCGGATCGAGGAGTGAACACCGAGTCGGCGCTCGTGCGCCGCAGCACGCTTGAAGACGTGTGCCTCGTGTTAACAGGCCGGGCGCTCGAATGACGCTCGCCCCCGTGGCTGGGGCAGTGCGCGTCGGCCGCATCGTCGAGCGGGAACTGCGCATCATGCGGCGGCTGTGGCACGGCATCGCGTTCAGCGCGTTCGTGTCGCCGCTGTTGTTCCTCGCGGCGATGGGCGTTGGCGTCGGCGGCTACATCGATGAACGCTCCAACGCCGCGCTTCACGGCCTGTCGTATCTGCAGTTCGTGGCGCCCGGCCTGCTCGCGGCGAACGTGATGCAGCTCGCAGTGGGCGACTCGCTGTGGTGGGTCATGGGCGGCACCAAGTGGGATAAGCGCTACCACGCCATGACTGCGAGTCCGTTGCAGAGCACCGATGTGCTCAACGGGCACCTCGCCTACGAATCGCTGCGGGCAACGGCAACAACGATCGCCTTCCTGCTCGTGGCCGTGCTGCTTGGCGCGATCGGATCGTGGTGGTCGCTTATGAGCCCGCTCGTTGCCGTTTTGGTGGTGGTCGCGTTCGCCGCGCCGATCGCCGCGTGGTCCACCTTCACCGAGTCGGACCGTTCGTTTCCTGTGATCATGCGCGTCGGGGTGATTCCGCTTTTCCTGTTCTCGGGCACGTTCTTCCCGGTTGCGAGCCTTCCTGCGTGGGCGCGCCATTTCGTTCCTGCGTCGCCCCTGTACCACGGGGTTGAACTGCTCCGCGCGGCGGCCACCGGCCACAGCCCAGGCGCTCCTGCGCTCGTTCGCCACACCGCCGTGCTGCTCGTGATCGCTGGAGCGGGCTGGCTGCTCGCGCGCCGCAGCTTCGCTACGAGGCTCGCGCCGTGAACGCCAGCGGCGTCCTCCCCAGCGGGCCGATGCGCGTGCTCGAGCGCAACATGCTCGCGTACCGCCGCCTGTGGTTGATCTTCCTGGTCGGCTTCCTCGATCCGGTCTTTTTTATGCTGTCGATCGGCATCGGGGTCGGCGACTTGGTGGGCAAGGTCGCGGGGCCGGGGGGACAACTCGTCTCGTACCGCGACTTCGTGGCGCCCGGACTCATGGCAACCGCCGCCATGAACGGCGCGGTGTTTGACACGACGATCATGTTCTTCATCAAGTTCAAGTACTGGGGTGTGTTCGAGAGCATGCTGGCCACGCCTCTCGAGCCTGCCGACATTGTGCGGGGCGAAGTCGGTTGGGCCGTGTCGCGTGGCGTGATCTACGCCGCGTTTTTCCTCGTGACGATGGTCGCTATGGGGGTGGTGCATTCGTGGCTCGCGGTATTTCTCCTTCCGGCGGGAGCGTTGGTGTGCTGGGCCTTCGCCGGTGCGGGCGCGGCGGGCGCGTCGTATATGCGGTCGTACTTTGACTTCGATTTCGTGAACGCTGCGCTCGTTCCCAGCTTTCTGTTCTCCGGTGTCTTTTTCGACCTCGGCCGCTACCCAAGCTGGATCGCGCTGATCGTTCGGTGCACGCCTCTGTACCAAGGCGTCGCGTTAATGCGCGACCTGTCGTTTGGTCGCGTGGGACCCGTCGCCATCGCGCACGTTGGGTACCTCGCGATCATGGGCGCGCTCGGCGTACGCATCGCAACGCGTCGTATGGTGCGCGTCCTCACGCCGTAGGAGGGACCCGGTGAAGATCCATTTCGTCATATGGTCGCTCGAGCTCGGTGGCGCACAGTCGTCGCTCATGCGAGTGACCGAGGAATTGGCGCACCATCACGAGGTCACGATCACGACCTTCTCGGGCAGCGGTTCGGAGTTCTTCCAACCATCGCCGAAGGTGCGCTACCAATCGCTCGGGCCCAACCTCGCAGACCGGAGCGTGCTCGCCCGGTTTGCGAGCCTGCTCGTGCGCTGGTTTCGATTGGTACGCCTGCTCCGTGCGCCTGCCGACGTCGTGGTCACGTTTCTGAACTCGACGACGCTCGTCGCCGCGTCGGCGTGCGTTGTCGCGCGCCGACCGCTCGTGGCCGCCGAGCGGACCGATCTCCAACACCGGAAGTTTCGCTCCCGCCGGATCGTGATCTGGGCGTACCGGCGCATGTGCGCAACGGTCGTGGTGCAGTCTGAGGCGCTGGCGGCCTGGTTAGGCCCTCGCGTCGGGTCAACGCCGGTCGTTGTTATCGCGAATCCAATGCCCGATCTCGTCGCGCCAGAGATACAGGTGCGCAGCGGTGTGGTGGCGCTCGGTCGGTTCGCTCCGGTGAAGGGCTTCGACCTTCTGATCGAGGCCGCCGCGCACATGCGCAGCGGCCGCCACGTCGACATCTACGGAGCGGGTGAGGACGGCCACCGCCTCCGCACGTTGATCGGCAAGCTCGGCCTCGCCGATCGCGTGCGCTTGCATCCCCCGACTGATGATCCGGCAGCCGCGCTTGCACGGGCGGAGGTCCTGGCCGTGCCTTCGCGGCTTGATGGCTTTCCCAATGTGATTCTCGAAGCGTTCGCGCTCGCCACGCCGGTGGTCGCCACTGTCACCACCGGGGCGCGAGCGATCGACGGTGGCACTGGCGCCATGGTCCTCGTGGGTTGGGACGCGCGGGAGCTGGCCCAAGCCCTAGACGCAATCTGTGAAGACGCGGACCGCGCTTGTGCTCTGGTGCTCGCCGCGCGCGGACGTGCCGCGGCGTTCGACCGTCGCGCCATTGCGCAGCAGTGGTCCGACCTGATCGAAAAGACGGTATAGATGCGCATGCGATTTGGGATTTTCGCCGGTGATGTCACCGGCAACGGAAGCGTCGACGCAATCATCGGTGAGGCCAAGCGTGCCGCCGAGCAAGGGTTTGGTTCGCTCTGGCTCCCGCAAATCTTCGGCGCCGACGCGATCACTGTGGCCGCAGTAATCGGCCGCGAGGTCGACGGGATAGAGCTCGGCACGGCGGTCGTGCCCACCTACCCGCGCCACCCGATGATGCTGGCCCAGCAGGCCCTAACCGCGAACGTGATCACCGGTGGGCGCTTCACGCTCGGCATCGGCTTGTCGCACCAGATCGTGATTGAGCAAATGTTCAAGCAGTCCTTCGACCGCCCGCTGCGGCACATGCGCGAGTACCTGTCGATCCTGCGGCCGCTCATCCATGATCGCTCCGTCGGGTTCGAGGGTGAGACGCTCGGTGCGCAGTCTCGTATCGACGTGCCGGGAGCCGAGCCGTGCCCGATTCTCGTCGCCGCGCTCGGCCCGAAGATGCTCACGCTGGCCGGTCAGATGGCCGAGGGAACCATCACATGGATGACGGGCCCTAAGACACTCGCCGATCACACCATCCCGACGATCGCCGCGTCCGCCAACGCGGCCGGTCGCCCCAAGCCCCGCATCGTCGCCGGGGTGCCGGTCTGTGTGACCAGCGACGTGGAGGGCGTGCGGGCACGCGCCGCCGAGGCGCTGGTTGCCTACGGCTTCTTGCCGTCGTACCGGGCCATGCTCGACCGTGAAGGCCTCGCGGGTCCGGCTGACTTCGCGCTGATCGGCGACGAGGCGACCGTGCGCGACGGACTCGCCGGTTACGCCGATGTTGGCGTCGACGATCTGCTTGCGGCGGAGCTAGCGGTGACCGACGACGAGCGTGAACGCACCCGCGATCTGCTCCGCAGCCTGCTCTAAGGCGCGACGTGGATTGGGTCGAGCCGATGAAAGCGACGCTCACCGACGCCCGCTTCGACGATGCGGACTGGCTGTTCGAGCGCAAGCTCGACGGCTTCCGCTTCCTTGGTTTCGTATCCGGTGACCAGGCGCGGCTCCTCACGCGTAACCGCATCCGTCATCGCTTCCCGGAGATCGAAGCCGCACTGATCGCGCAGGAACTCGACGACTTCATCCTCGATGGCGAGGTGGTGTGGGGTAATCGCCGTACCGGGGCGCCGCGGACGGCGGGCGCGTCAGACGGTGAGTACGCGGTGTTCGACATCGTTCGGTTGCAGGGCCACGACGTCACGTCGCTTCCGCTTATGGAGCGCAAGCGCTTGCTGGAGGAACACTTCGCGTGGACGTATCCGCTCGTGCTGGTGGAACCGCTGCCCGAAGACGGCGTAGCCGCGTACGACCGCGCGCGCCGCGAGGGCTGGGAGGGGGTGATGGCCAAGCGTCGCGACTCGGTCTATGAGCACAAGCGCTCGCGGAACTGGCTCAAGATGAAATGCGACGCCGGGCAGGAGTTCGTGGTCGGTGGCTTCACCGAACCAAGTGGGGCACGTGTCGGCTTCGGCGCGCTGCTCATCGGCTACTACGACGTCGATGACTTCGTCTACGCAGGTCGGCTCGGCACCGGCTTCACTACCCAACTCCTGCGCGACCTCCACGGCCAACTGCTCGCGAGCGAAATCGACGCGTCACCGTTTACCCGTGGGTCGGGCCTGCCGAAGAAGGCCGCCCACTGGGTGCGTCCAGAGATTGTGGTGGACGCAGTGTTCATGGAGTGGACGAGTGAGGGCAAGCTGCGCCACCCGCGTTTCGTCCGAGTGCGTGACGACAAGCCACCCCGCGACGTCGTGCGCGAATCGTCGCCTGCGTGATCTCGGCGGCGTAAACGCCATATGACCGTCGCGCAACGAGATGGTTCCAATCTCGTTTACATATGGGAACCGCACTAGCAATCTGATTTAGGCATGGCACAATGGACCTATGTTCCGCCGCACGTCATTCGATCCGGTCGCCGCAAAGCTCCAGTCCAGCGGGATGTCCGCGAGCCACGCCCAGCGTCTGAGCCGGGCCGGCACTGCGGTCGCCGTGCGCGCGGGTACGAGTCTGTGTGTCGAGGGCGAGTTTGGTCTTGAGGCCTTCGTGCTTGTCAGCGGGGAAGCCATCGTGCGTCTTCCCGGTGCGGGCCGGACCGTCCACGCCGGCGAAGTCATCGGCGAGATCGCTGCGCTCGATTTGCTGCGTCGCCGCACCGCGACGGTCGAAACCACGCAGGACTCCATGGTTTTGGCCTACGACGTCCGTACGTTCCGGGCTTTGGCCGACGAGATGGCCGACGTGCTGGTCCCCGACCGCGCCGCGTAGTCCCGCTAGAGCGCTTCTCGAATTGCATCGGGCAGCGGATCTGCGTGCACGAGCGTCATCCGGGTGGTTGCCCGCGTGAGCGCGACGTAGAGCTCGCCGGTTGCGTAGCGGCTCGGCTCGACGATGATCACGCTGTCGAACTCGAGGCCGCGTACCTGCTCCACGCCGATCTCCACGATCCGCTCGTCGAGTGCGTCGGGCCCGACCTGCGGCGCGCCCTCGGAGGGCACGATGATCGCAATCGTTCCCTCGGCCGACGCTGACGCCTCGGACGCGGCGCGCGCGCGTGCGAGCGCCAACGCGGCCTCGTAGCTTTCCGCAGCGACGGCTACGGGACGCTCGCCGGCGGCGCGCACCGAGCGGGGCGGGTGCACCACTTCACCCTGGGACCGCAGCAACGCGTTCGCGACCTCCATGATCTCCTCCGGCGTGCGGTAGTTGACCTCCAACGTCAGCACTGCGGGGTTGCGGTTGGGGTCGATCGCGTGGCCAACGTCGGCCCAGGATGCAACTGCACTCGCGCCACCGGCCTGGTTGAGGTCGCCGACGATGGTGAACGAGCGGGTAGGGCAGCGGCGCGTCAGCATGCGCCACTGCATGTGCGTAAGTTCCTGCGCCTCGTCGACCAGCACGTGACCCCAGGTGGAGCGCTCCTCGGCGACTTCCACCTCGCCGTAGGTCTCAGTCACGTGCGCGATTGTCTCGTTGAGCTGTTGCACTTGCACGGGTGCCAACACCTGCTCCGCCTGCCATCGCTTGGGTGGGTCACACGTCGTGCAGAGCCAGTCGTAGCCTTTGGGCGACAGTTCAGATCCACACACGCGGCAGTCGGGGATGAGGCCCATGTCGGCGAGGGTGCGCTCGAGGATGCTGTCGATACGGGGCTTGGTTTTGGTCTTGGTGGCCTGTGTCGGCGCGGCGCCGATGAGCGCACGGGCTTCGTCAACGAGCGCAACATCGTGCACCGTGCGGGCGTTGCGGTTCGCCGCGAACCCGAGGCTCGTGAGGACTTCGTCGACGAGCGCGTTCGGTTTGACCGACGGCCAAAAGCGCGACGTCAGCGTGCGGATCGCGGGGTCCTCGGCGAGGCGACGCCGCACCGCTTGCTCAGCGAAGTAGTGACGGCTCAACTGTCCGGCGCGCACGGAGCGCTCCGCGTGGGCGCCAACCTTCGCGGTGAGCGCGCGCAGCAGGGCGCGGTAGGCGAGCACCCGCCCTTCGGCGTAGGGCTTGTCGAGTGCGACGACTTCGTCGATGATCCGGCGCGTGTCCTCGGGAGTGACCTCGAGGCGCCACCGATCGAAGCCGACGACTACTAATTCGGTCAGCGGGGCAACGTGCGCGTACAACGCGCCGCGCATCGTGGCGACCATCGCCGCGCCACCCTTCACGCGACCGGCGGCGGGCGGCTCGGTCGCGCCAACGGTGACGCCTTCGACGAGGTCGCCGGGTGTGGCGAGGCGTACGCCCGTCTCGCCCAGACCGGGCAGCACGTTCTCCACGTAGCGGGCGAAGATCGCGTTGGGCCCGACGACCAGCACGCCTTGCACCGAGAGCTCGAGCTCGTGCGCGTAGAGCAGGTACGCGGCGCGGTGCAGAGCGACTGCGGTCTTGCCCGTTCCGGGTCCACCCTGCACCACAAGGATGCCGTGAAGCGACGCGCGAATCGCCTCGTCCTGCTGGCCTTGGATCGTGGCGACGATGTCACCCATCTGGCCGCTGCGCGGCGTGGCCAGCGCAGCGAGCAGCGCGGCCTCACCGACGAGGTTGTGGTTTGGGTTGACGAGCGCGTCGTGGTCCAGCGCCTCGTCGTCAACGCTCACCACCGCGCGTGCGTGCATGCGGATGTGACGGCGTCGCGACAGTCCGCGTGGGTCGCGGGGGGTGGCCCGATAAAAGCTCTCGGCTATCGGTGCACGCCAGTCGACGAGCATTGGTTCGCCGTCGAGGTCGCTGACGCCGAGGCGGCCGATGTGAAAGGTCTCGCTTTCCTGGGTATCGAGACGTCCGAAGCAGATTGACTGGTTGCCTACGACGAATTTGCTGCGGCGCACGCCGGCCGCAGCGAGCGCAGCCTCGCGGTCCGCGATCGAGGACGGCATCGCGTCGTTGAACTTCATGGCCTCGCTGGCGCGTGCGACGGCCTGCTCGCGCAATTGCTCGATCCGGTCGTACGTGCGATCGATGTGGTCCTGCTCGGAGCGAACCTGCTCAGGAATTCCCACGCTTAGGGCGTGACGACGACTTTGCCCGCGTCGGCCTCACGGGCCAGCCGGGCGAAGCGCTCGGGCAGGGCGTCGAGGCCGATCGTCTCGGTCACGAGGCCATCGGGGCGAAGCGCACCGGACGCGAACGCGTCGATTGTGTCGGTGAAATCTTCCCGCCCGTAGTAGAGGCAGAAGCGGACGTCGAGCTCCTTGTGCAACCCCCACCACGGGAAGATCGAGTCGTTGGCCATGCAGATGCCCACCACCGCCACCCGTCCGTTGATCGCGGCTAGTTGCAGCGCCTGGTCGAGCACGCGCGGCTTACCGCTGCACTCCACCACGAGCGCAGCGCCATCGCCCACGAGTTCTTGAACCTCGCTGGGGTCAACGGCCGCATCGGCGCCCAGCGCCCGCGCCATCTCCTGGCGCGGTAGGAGTGGATCGCTCACGATGATGCGGCCGGCGCCGAGCGCGCGCGCCCAGTGCGTTACCGCGAGACCAATGGGGCCCGCGCCGGTAACGACGACGGTTTCGCCCGGTACCAGCGCGGCGCGTCGCAGACCGCGACGCGCTACCGCGAACGGCTCGATCAGCGGGTGGTCTTGTGCCCGCACGTCCGCTGGCAGCCGATACACCTCGGACGCGAGCGCGACGGTGCGTTCGGCGAAGCCGCCGGGGCGTTGCATGCCGATCAATTCGAACGCGCTGCAGTGGTCGTGGCGGCCGACGGTGCACCACTTGCACACCCCGCAGCCCGAGAACGGTCGCACCGCGACCGTGTCGCCAACGCGCACGTTGGTGACGTTGTCGCCCACCTCTTCGATCACACCGGCGATCTCGTGACCAAGCACGGTGCCGGGTCCGCCCATGTTTGCGGCGATGTGCAGGTCGCTGCCGCAGATGCCGCATCCGACCACCCGTACGAGCACTTCACTGGCGCCCGGCGTCGGGTCGGGGAGGTCGGCGAGGGCGAGTGTGGGCCGGTCCTCGGTGAGAACGGCTGCTCTCATGCGTCGGCCGGCGTGCCTTCTTCGGACCAGTGCCGATGCATGCGCGCGTGAGACGCGTGCACAGACAACACGCCGCCCACGGTGCCGTCGGCCCACGGCGCGCCGGGGATCTTTGATGCGAGCTGTTCGTCGGTTAGTTCCGACAACAACGACAGTGTGTCGGCGCGCACGGCGACGCCGATCCGCACTAACTCGTCGAGCGGCTTGCCCTGCTGCTCCTGCTTCCAGCTCTCGGTGAAGCGGTGCACGTACGCCATTACGTCGTCGATCGACCGCATCGCCTTGCCCGAAGTATCAACCAGATTCGAGTCCATTCCGGGCGCGCCGCTTAGGTGTCGACGCACCATCTCGTTGAAGTTCTTTTCGATCAGCGTGGTGTGGATGAAGTGGTCCGCCGCGCTCCACCACGACTCTGGATCGTGTTCGGATCGGGTCCGGGGCTCGGCGCGCTCGTCATCGGACAACGACGCAATCCACTCGAGGGCGTCGGCGCGGCCGCGGTGCAGTTCGATTTCGATTTCAATCCGGTTCACGGCGGCTTGTTTAACACCGGCCCTTGGGTCGGCGGAGTGAACCTGGAATTAATCTAGGTCTAGACATATTCCAGAAGTTGGCGTAGGGTCGGGCGCCGTGACCGCGACCACCCCTACCGAGATGTTGCGTCGTCACGGACTCCACGTCACCGCCCAACGCATCGCAATTATGCGAGCCGTAGGCGAGGTTCCCCACGGTACGGCCGACGACATCCACGCGGCCGTTGGCAGCGAGATCGGCGCAATCTCGCGGCAGGCCGTGTACGACGCGCTAGCGGCGCTCACGGAGAAAGGGCTGGTACGTCGCATCCAGCCCGCCGGTTCGGCAGCGCGGTACGAGAATCGCGTCGGAGATAACCATCACCATCTGATCTGCCGGGAATGCGCCCGCACCGTCGATGTCGACTGCGCGGTGGGGACCCGCCCGTGCCTGACCGCCGCAGAAGACGCCGGGTACGAGGTCGACGAGGCCGAAGTCATCTACTGGGGCCGCTGCCCCGACTGCCGCAGTGCGAAGCCAATCAACAGTGCAAAGTCAAGCAACAGTGCAAAGCCAACCAAGCCAACTACAGGAGCCAAGCGTGTCTGAGAGCGAAAACCCGGCCATTGATGCACCCGAGCCCAAGGAGGGGCGTCCGCACACCAACAAGGACTGGTGGCCTAACCAGCTCGACTTGTCGGTGCTGCACAAGCACTCGCCCAAGGGCAATCCCCTTGGCGAAGACTTCTCCTACGCGGAGGAGTTCGCCCAACTCGATGTAGACGCGGTCAAGCGCGACGTAATCGCCGTGATGACTAACTCC
>JBKJQZ010000240.1:0-6467 GCA_046594835.1 Acidimicrobiales bacterium
TTTGTCGATTCCGAGCGAATTATCGTAAAGGCCGACCATCAGGTTGACGGCACGATCTCGCGCGAGGTAACGGCGGATATCTATTCACTTGTTAAATTCAAACGTTCTAACCAGAACACTTGTATCAACCAGCGGCCGATCGTCCAGGTCGGCGAGAGCGTCAAAAAAGGCCAGGTCATCGCTGATGGTCCTTGTACCGATCGCGGTGAACTCGCCTTGGGACGCAACGTGCTGGTGGCATTTATGCCTTGGCGTGGTTACAACTTTGAGGATGCGACCCTCGTCTCCGAGCGTCTCGTTAAGGACGACTATTATACGTCGATCCATATCGAGGAACTTGAGATCGAGGCACGCGATACAAAGCTCGGCCCCGAAGAGATCACGCGTGACATCCCGAACCTGAGCGAAGAGATCCTGAAAGACCTCGACGAGCGCGGCATCATCCGCGTCGGCGCCGAAGTTGGCCCCGGCGACGTGCTCGTGGGCAAGGTCACCCCCAAGGGCGAAACCGAGCTCACGCCCGAAGAGCGTCTGCTCCGTGCGATCTTCGGTGAGAAGGCACGAGAGGTGCGCGACACCTCGCTCAAGGTTCCCCACGGTGAGTCGGGCAAGGTTATCGACGTGCGCGTGTTCAGCCGCGACGACCAACACGAGCTGCCGCCCGGCGTCAACATGATCGTGCGGATCTACGTCGCTCAGAAGCGCAAGATCTCCGAGGGAGACAAGCTCGCCGGACGCCACGGCAACAAGGGCGTCATCTCGAAGATCCTGCCCGAAGAGGACATGCCGTACATGGCCGACGGCACCCCCGTCGACATCATCCTCAACCCCCTCGGTGTGCCGAGCCGTATGAACGTCGGCCAGGTCCTCGAGTCTGCGCTCGGCTACGCCGCGCGCTGGGGTTGGACCGATCCCAAGTCCAAGCAGCCCGTGGGTAACCCCTCGCGCTCGCCGCGCAAGACCCGCCCGCGTACCGAGCCGGCGGTGTGGGTTTCCACGCCTGCCTTCGACGGTGCGCACTGGGACGAGACCGACCATGCCGGTAACCACCCGACCATGCAGACGATCTTCGACCACATGAACCCCGACGGCGTCGACGGAACCCACCAGATGACCAACGAGGGCAAGTTGACCCTCTGGAACGGTCGTACTGGTGATCCCTATGACGCACCGATCTCGGTTGGCTACGTGTACATCTTGAAGCTCGCCCACCTGGTTGACGACAAGATCCACGCCCGTTCGACCGGTCCGTACTCGATGATCACGCAGCAGCCGCTCGGCGGTAAGGCACAGTTCGGTGGTCAGCGCTTCGGTGAAATGGAAGTGTGGGCCCTCGAGGCTTACGGCGCGGCGTACGCGCTGCAGGAACTGCTGACCATCAAGTCCGACGACGTCATTGGCCGCGTGCGCGTCTACGAGGCGATCGTCAAGGGCGAGAACATCCCCGACCCGGGCATTCCTGAGTCGTTCAAGGTGCTCATCAAGGAGATGCAGTCGCTCTGCATCAACGTCGACGTCATGTCCAAGCTCGGTGGCGAAATCGAGATGCGTGATATCGACGACGACTACCGCTCCGATCTCGACATCGACATCAGTCGAAACGAGCGTGGCTCAGACGAAGAAGACGCGCGTCGTGCGCGTGAGAGGGCTGGTTTCTAAATGCTTGACGTCAATCTCTTCGAGTCCCTGAAGATCGGGCTGGCTCGCGCAGACGACATCCGTGAGTGGTCCAAGGGCGAGGTGAAGAAGCCCGAGACCATCAACTACCGCACGCTGCGTCCGGAAAAGGACGGCCTCTTCTGCGAGAAGATCTTCGGTCCCACCAAGGACTGGGAGTGCTACTGCGGCAAGTACAAGCGGGTGCGCTTCAAGGGCATCACATGCGAACGCTGCGGGGTTGAAGTCACTCGCTCGAAGGTTCGTCGCGACCGCATGGGCCACATCGAACTCGCCGCGCCCGTGGTCCACATTTGGTATCTGCGTGGGACGCGCTCGTGGCTCGCCTACCTGCTGATGGGGACCGAGGCTCGCGAAGAGCTCAAGGCCAAGCAGCTCGAGAAGGTCATCTACTTCGCCGCCAACCTGGTCACCTGGGTTGATGAGGAGAAGCGTCACAACGACGAGCCCACGTTGGAAGCCGAACTGCTCGAAGAGCTGCAGGAAATCGAGAAGCAGCGCGACCTCGACGTCGACAAGCGTTTCAAGACGCTTGAGTCCGAGCTCGCTGAGCTTGAAAAGGGCAAGGCCAAGGACAGCGAGCTGAAGGCGAAGCAGAAGGTCGCCGACAAGGATCTCGCCGGCATCCGCGAACGCGCCGATCTCGAACTCGAACTCGTCAAGCGCGCCTGGGACGAGTTCCGCAGCCTGCACGCACGCAAGATCATCGAAGACGAACTGCTGTGGCGTGAACTCGCAGATCGTTACGGCGAATACTTCGAAGGCGGCATGGGCGCCGAGGCCATCGCCTCGCTCATCGATCGCATCGACTTCGACGCCGAAGAGATCAAGCTGCGCGAGAACATCGACGCATCCGACGGCCGCAAGCCGTTGTCGGTCCAGCGCAAGCAGAAGGCAATCAAGCGCCTCAAGATCGTCGCGGCGTTCAATCGTCGTACCGAGCAGGGCAAGCGCGTCAACGATCCGCGCTCGATGATCCTCGATGCCGTCCCGGTCATCCCGCCGGACCTGCGCCCAATGGTGCAGCTCGACGGTGGCCGCTTCGCGACCTCCGACCTCAACGACCTGTACCGCCGCGTGATCAACCGCAACAACCGACTCAAGCGTCTGCTCGATCTCGGTGCTCCCGAGATCATCGTGAACAACGAAAAGCGCATGCTGCAGGAGGCCGTCGACGCACTGTTCGACAACGGTCGCCGTGGTCGTCCGGTTACCGGTCCCGGTAACCGTCCGCTCAAGTCGCTCCCGGACATGCTCAAGGGCAAGCAGGGCCGGTTCCGTCAGAACCTGCTCGGTAAGCGCGTCGACTACTCGGGCCGTTCGGTCATCGTGGTTGGCCCGACGCTGAAGCTGCATCAATGCGGTCTGCCCAAGCTGATGGCGCTCGAGCTGTTCAAGCCGTTCGTGATGAAGCGTCTGGTCGACACCGAGCTAGCGCAGAACATCAAGTCTGCCAAGCGCATGGTCGAGCGTCGCAAGGCGCCGGTGTGGGACGTGCTGGCCGAGGTCATCAAGGAGCACCCCGTGTTCCTGAACCGCGCGCCAACGCTGCACCGCCTCGGCATCCAGGCCTTCGAGCCTGTCCTTGTTGAAGGCAAGGCCATCCAGATCCACCCGCTCGTGTGCACGGCGTTCAACGCCGACTTCGACGGCGACCAAATGGCTGTGCACCTTCCGCTCTCGAGCGAGGCGCAGGCCGAGGCCCGCATCCTCATGCTCTCGGCGAACAACGTGCTGTCGCCCGCAACCGGTCGCCCGATCACCGTCCCTACCCAGGACATGGTGTTCGGTTGCTACTACCTCACCCTCGAGGTGCCGGGCGCCAAGGGCGAAGGCAACGTCTACCGCAACTTCTATGAAGTCGAGAAGGCCTTCGAGCAGGGCGACATCGGCATCCACGCCAAGATCACCTACCGCACCGAGAAGACCAACGAGGCGGGCGAGGCGTACCTCGACAACCTCGAGACCACCGCCGGTCGCCTGATCTTCAACTCGGCGCTTCCCGAGGGCTTCCCCTACGTCAACGACGTCATCGGTAAGTCGAACACTTCGATTGGGTCGATCGTCGAGACGCTCGCGTTCAACTACCCCAAGGTGGTTGTGGCCGAGTCGCTCGACCGGATCAAGGACAACGGCTTCCGCTACGGCGCGCAGTCGGGTCTGACCATCTCGATCGACGACGTCAAGACCCCGCCGACCAAGGGCGCGATCCTCGACCGCTACGAGAAGGAAGCGGAGAAGACCGAGACCCAGTTCAAGCGCGGCATCATCACCGATGACGAGCGTCGCCAGAAGGACGTCGAAACCTGGACGGCCGCGAACTCTGAGATCAAGCGGGCGATGGAGGCGACTCTCGCCGCTAACCCGTTCAACCCGATCAACATGATGGTGGACTCGGGCGCTCGCGGTAACCCCCAGCAGATCGCCCAGATCGCCGGCATGAAGGGCCTCGTGTCCAACCCGCGCGGCGAGATGATTCCCCGTCCGATCAAGTCTTCTTTCCGTGAAGGCCTGTCGGTTCTCGAGTACTTCATCTCGACCCACGGCACTCGCAAGGGTCTCGCCGACACGGCGCTGCGTACCGCTGACTCGGGTTACCTGACCCGTCGTCTCGTCGACGTGGCGCAGGAACTGATCATTCGTCAGCCTGATTGCGGTACCACGCGTGGCATCTGGATCGAAGACGTCATTGCGGATTCGGTCGGCAAGCAGCAGCACCTCACCACGCGTCTGTATGGCCGCGTGCTTGCGGAGCCTGCGGGCGGTATCGAAGCCGGCATCGAGCTCACCGAAGAACTAGTGCGTTCGCTGCGCGACAACCCCGACATCGACAAGGTCCGCACCCGCTCGGTGCTGACCTGCGACGCCGAACAGGGCGTGTGCGGTCTTTGCTACGGGCGTTCGCTCGCAACTGGTCGTCCCATCGAACTCGGTGAGGCTGTCGGCGTTATCGCCGCCCAGTCCATTGGTGAGCCTGGTACCCAGCTGACCATGCGTACCTTCCACCAGGGTGGTGTCGCCTCCGAAGGCGTCGACATCACGGCTGGTCTGCCCCGCGTCGTTGAGTTGTTCGAGGCCCGCGTGCCCAAGGGTGCAGCGATCCTCTCCAAGCTCTCCGGTGTGGTTCGCATTGCTGAAGAGGAGCACGGTCGCACCATCACTGTGGTCGCCGATGACGGCACGGAAGAAAGTCATACCGTTTCGTCCCGCGCGCACCTCGAGGTCCGCGACGGCCAAGAGATCACCGCCGGCGACGCCATCCTCGAAGGCCCCAAGGACCCCAAACAGCTGCTTGAGATCAAGGGCATCCGCTACACCCAGCAGTACCTCGTCGACGAAGTCCAGAAGGTGTACCGCGCCCAGGGTGTGTCGATCCACGACAAGCACATCGAGCTCATCGTCCGCCAGATGCTCAAGCGAGTGTCGGTGGCCGAGCCCGGTGAATCGCACTTCCTGCCCGGTGAGCGCGTCGAGGCCCGCACCTACGGCCTCGTCAACCGCGACCTTGTCGAGGCCGGGAAGCGTCCGGCTGAAGGTCGCCCCGAGTTGATGGGTATCACCAAGGCATCGCTGGCTACCGAGTCCTGGCTGTCGGCCGCCTCCTTCCAGGAGACGACCCGCGTCCTTACCGAAGCGGCCATCGAGGGCAAGAGCGACAAGCTCCTCGGCCTCAAGGAAAACATCATCATCGGCAAGCTCATCCCCGCCGGTACCGGGCTTCCGGTCTACCGCGAGGTGGGCATCGACGCCCCCGACGCCGAGCCGATGCTCGGTTGGTCGTCGGACTTCGGCGATGACGCTGACCTGGCTGCGTGGCTCGCTGATCGCGATCCCACCACCGCTGGTGAAGGGGCCGTGTTCGACTGGAACGCAACGGCCGCTCCGGAAGCTGTCACCCTCGAGAACGGCGCAGGCGAAGAGCCCGCGGTCTAACTCCTACGAACTCCGAACTGTGCACGGTTCGCCTCGCTCTGCGAGGCAGACCGTGCACAGTTCGCGTCCCGAGCCGGTTAGCAGGCGCCCGGGCTGATGAGTTGGTCCGCGGTACGTGATGCGTTCCCGCGCGTGTCCGAGGCTGTCACCCAGTACGTGACGGGGCCGTTGTCGGGTCGCAGCTCGGCGGCGTAGCCCTCGGTGTCGTGGGCGATGTCGAGCTCATGCTCGGCGACGTCGCGCCAGCGCAGCACGAGGCTTGCGAGATCGCCGTCGTCGACCACACTGACGTGCACGGCGCAGCCGTCAAGCGACGTGGCCAGATCCGGCGCCCGCTCGACGTTCCAGATCAGCTCGCGCGAAGTCGTCGCGCCCGCTGCGGTGTGAAGGATCACCGTCGCCCGGGCCTGACCCTCGGGCGCGTCGCTCGTGAGGGTCACCGAAATCGGGACGGTCGCTCCCGGGGCGACCCGACTCTGGGTCGGTTCGAATCGGAGCCACGCCGCCGACGATGACAGGGAGAACTCCATCGTTCGCTTCGTCGGGTTGTGAATTCGTATGGCGCTGGCGTATCCGTCGACTTCTTGCGCATCGAGGCGCAGGCCGCTTGCCGATGCAAGCTGGGTGAGGTTCGACTCCGTGGAGCCCGTTTCGCGCGTCGCGATGCCGAGCGCCGCGCCAGCAAGCACCAGCGCGCCGACCGACGCCGCGACCCGGACGGGGGAGAGGACCCGCCGACGGCGCGGGATGACGTCGACGAAGCCGAACAACGGTGCGGGCGGCGCCGACGGGCGCTTGGTGCGGCTGGTGTGACTCACCACGCGCACGGCGTCGGGCACGTCGACTTCCGGATGCCC
>JBKJQZ010000199.1:0-7745 GCA_046594835.1 Acidimicrobiales bacterium
ACGCGACCTTGTCCGCAAGCTCGTCGCTGCGAGCGAAGCCGCCGCCGAAGCCGCCGCCGCCGCCAACACGGCCGCCAAAGCGGTCTAGCTCTATCGACGTTCCTCGCGCGCTCGCCGCGATCGCGGTCGGCTTCGATCGCGGCTGGCACGTCGGCGTGCAGCTGGCGGTGTGGCACCACGGTGAGCCGGTCGTGTCCTACGCCGCGGGTATCGCGAGCCCGGGCGTGCCGATGCAGACCGACTCGCTCATGCCCTGGTTCAGCGGCACCAAGCTCGTTACCGCGGTCGCGGTCGCGCAGATGGTCGAGCGCGGCCTGCTCCAGCTTGATCAACCCGTCGCCATCGTCGTGCCCGAGTTCGCCGCACACGGCAAGGACGCGATCACGCTGCGCCACGTCCTGACGCACACGGGCGGCTTCCGTCGCCCCGCAGGCGCGACCGAGTTGTTCACCGGCGGCATGGATCCGGCCGCGCTGCTCACCGCCACGTGCGACGCGCCGCTCGAGTGGGAGCCCGGGACCCGCGCCGGGTACCACCCCGTCACCGGCTTCCATCTCCTAGGCGAGATGATCCGCCGTGTCGACGGGCGCGCGCCGCAGGACTACATCGCGGAGGAGATCTTCGAGCCACTGGGCCTGGCCGACTCGTGGCTCGCGCTCAGCCCCGCACGCGCAACCGCCTACGGCGATCGCGTCGTGGTGATGCACGACACCACCGTGGCGCCGCCCCAACCGCTCACCAAGCGCAGTCACGAGTGGGCGTTGCCGTCGAGCTCGGGTATCGGGCCGATGGACGAGCTGGTGCGGGTGGCCGAAGCCTTGCGGCGCGGCGGTGAGCTCGAGGGTGAACGCGTCCTCGCGACCGAGACCGTCGCCACCATGACGGCACGCCACCGCGTCGGTATGCGCGATGAGACTTTCGGCGCGGTGATCGACTGGGGCCTCGGGCCGATGGTCAACTCGAAGCAGTACACCGGCAAGCCCGCGCCCTACGGCTACGGCGACCACGCCTCGCCCGACGCCTTCGGCCACGGCGGCATGCAGTCAAGCATCGTGTTTGCGGACCCGGTGGCGGGCCTCAGCGTGGCCTTTGGTTGCAACGGGATGGCGGGGGAGCCGAACAACCACCGGCGCACCCAGCCGGTGCTGACCGCACTCTACGAAGACCTCTCGCCTACCCTTTAGGGGCTGTGCGTACTTCCAGTCGTTCCCGTGCCGTTGTTCCCGTCATCGTCGTAATCGTCGTGCTCCTCGTGGGCTTCTTTGCCATGCGGTCGAGCGGCTCCGACAACAAGGACGCCGGGCTCGACACCGTCGAGCGCACTACCAACTGCAGCCCGGTAGCCCGAGCCGACGCGGCAGCCACCCACCCCGGTGAAACCGTGCTGGTTGACGTGTTGGCGAATGACACCGACGCCGACGGCGATTCGCTGGTGTTTCAGATCCTCAAGACCGAGGGCGGCGCGTCTGAGATCGACGACGCCGACACGCCCACAGATTCAAGCGACGACCGCCTCGCCTTCACGCCCGGTGAGCCCCCGGCCGACAACGCCACGGTCGAGTACCAGGCGCTTGACCCCCAGGGTGGCTTCAGCACCGCCACATTGACCGTGGCTGTGAACCCGGATGCGGTGCTGCCCGACGGCGTCCGCTCGGCGCTGGCCTCTGATCCCGCGGCCGAAGGCACCGGGTCGGGCCGCTGCGGCGACACCTCGGTTGCCACGACCTCGACCACTCTCGAAACTGGGCCGGTCGGTCCCGAAACCGAGGCCGTTGACACCACCACGACCGTCGTGATCAACGACGACAACAACACCGACATCACGACGCGCCGCCGCACGAGCACCACCCGCAAGTCGACGTCGTCGAACCGCACCACGACCACGGCGAGGAGGTCGAGCGGCGGCACATCGCCGGGCACGACCTCGCCGCGCGATCAGCCGCCGGCTAACGACGGCTCGCCGTCGGTGCCCGCTCCCGGCGATCCAGGCTCGGGTAACACCACCACCACGAAGCCCTCGAGTCCGCCGCCAACCGATCCCACTTGCGGCAGTCCACAGACAAATCCGAACTACAGGGAATGCATCGCGAACAAGTCGCAGCCGACCTCAACCACGAGGCCGACGCCGCCACCGTCGAGCTAGACCTTCGTACTGCTCGACCCGCGCATTTGCCGGCCCCGGCCGCCGCGGCGCGTAATTGGTGGGCGGCTGAAGCTGCCGGCCCGATCGCTGCTCCACGGCGCGGGCGGCGCCCACACCAGTCTTGACGGCCGACATCAGCGTGGCCGCGAGCACAACCACGGCCGCGACGACGGCCATGATCTGGAACGCGATCACGCCGAGAACTGTTCCCAGGCCGCCTTCGCCTGGTCGCTCATCTTCACCAGCGTCTTGGCCACGATGTTGTCGAGCTTTTCCGGATCGGTCTTGGCGGCGAAATCCGTGAACTGCGACTCGAGAAACACGAGGCACAGCACGTCCTCGTAGGTCTGCGCGTCAAGGTCGCTCTTGATGGATCGTTTGTGCATCAGATCGGCCGTCCGGGCAATGGACTCGTCGTCGTAACCCGCGACGCGCATGGCGGTAGCCGCGTGGTCGGCGGCAACGTCGTAAAGGTGCTTGCGCCACTTCAGGTAACCGGCGCGGCCCTCGGGGTAGGAGTCGCGGGGCGTTTCCCACCGCCGCATGTGGTGTGCGCGCACGGCGATGCGCAACTCGTCCGACGCGTGGGGCGCGAGCTCGTTGAGCCACATCGTCGCGAGTTCCCCCTCGCCCAGGCTCCACGGACGCGAAGACCCGCGCACCAAGAGGGTGCGCGGGTCCTCGGCATTGGCTGCATCAACTGCGGTAAGCGCAGCTTCAAGACTCATGTGTGCGTGGTTTAGCGCAGACCGAGCTTCCGGGAGCACACGGGCCACTGGCCCCAGCCCGAACGGGCCTGAAGGCGCTGGGCGGCCCCGAGCTGCACGTCGTAGGGGAAGTCGATCGGGCTGCCGGGCATGCCAATGGCGTGCCACGTGCCCAAGGAGAACTGAAAGGCGCCGAAATACTTGCCGTTGCGGCTTACCGCATCCGGTCGGCCTCCCGCTTCGCAGCGGGAGAGAGCGGCCCATACGTCGTTTGTGACGGGGCCACTAAAGCGGGGCCGTGCCGCGGCTCGGCTGGCTCGGACCACGACGGTGGTCGTCGGCGGCGGCGGGGGGAGGGTGGTGCTGGTTGTCGTCGTCGTCGGTACAAGCTTGGGCTTGACCGCGGAGGCGAGGGAGACGGACTGCTTCGGTGTCGTGCTCATATCTGGCAGAGCGCGACACCCGAGACTGATGTAGCCGGTAACGCCGAGTACGAGAATCGCACCAGCGGCAAGACGACGAACCATGACTGAATAGAGCCCTTCCAGGTTGGGGTGGCGGCTGTGAGGCACGTGCGGTCCGCGCAAGACCAAACCGGAGGTTTGATCGGTCTAGAAGACCAGCGGGGAACCCAGCTCCACCAAAGCTGCAGAAGCACCAAGCGCTAGCTGCAGACTACGTTTTGTTTAACGGTAGTTAGCATTCTACTGCATGGGCACAGCGCGTGGCGGTATTTCCGTCAAACAGGGCAAGATGGCGCCATGCTTGTACCGCTGACCGTGAAGGACTTCCTGGACCGGGGCGTCGTCGCTTTCCCGGATCGGGTCGCCGTTGTTGACGAGCCCGGCATTCCGGGCTCGTTGGGGTCCATCACTTACCGGGAACTCGAAGCTCGGGCCCGCGGGATGGCGCTCGCACTCGAGCGCATGGGCGTGGATCAGGGCGAACGGGTCGCGATCGTGTCGCCCAACTCGGCCAAGTTCATGACCACGCTCTTTGGCGTGAGCGCCTACGGGCGTGTGTGCGTGCCGGTGAACTTCCGGCTCAATGCCGAAGAGGTGTCCTACATCGTGGAGCACTCCGGGGCGACGGTGCTGCTCATCGACCCCGAGGTTGAGCCGACCCTGGCCGGGGTGCAGTGCAAGCACCGCATCGTGCTCGACGGCGTCGCCGACGCTGAACTGTTCGCACCCGCTGCGGCGGGCGAGCAGCCCCAGGCCTGGGCGGCGGACGAGACCGCGACGGCGTCGATCAACTACACCTCGGGCACCACGGCGCGGCCCAAGGGCGTGCAGCTCACGCACCGCAACATCTGGCTGAACGCGGTGACCTTTGGCTGGCACGCAGGCGTATCCGATCGCGACACCTACCTGCACACGCTGCCGATGTTCCACTGCAACGGGTGGGGCATGCCCTACGCACTCACCGCGATGGGCGTCCCCCAGATCGTGCTGCGCAAGGTCGACGGCGAAGTGATCCTGTCGCGTATCGCCGAGCACGGCGTCTCGCTGCTGTGCGGTGCGCCGGCCGTCGTCACCGCCATCCTTAACGCGGCGGGCGAGCGCGCGACTGCGGGTGCGTCCGTGCCAGGCGCGGGCCGTGGCGTTCGCATGGTCGTGGCCGGCGCCCCGCCTCCCACCAAGACCATTGAGCGCGTGGAGGTGGAACTCGGATGGGAGTTCATCCAGATCTACGGCCTCACCGAGACCTCGCCGCTACTGGTGATGAACCGCGCCCCGTCTGAATGGGACGACCTCTCGCCGTTCGATCGCGCCGCGCTGCTCGGCCGCGCCGGCGCACCCACGATCGGCGTCACTGTGTCGACCGACGAGCACGGTGAAGTCCTTGCCCGCACCAACCACGTGTTCGAGGGCTACTGGGAACAGCCCGAGGAAACCGCCAAGGCACTCGACGGAGGCTGGTTCCATACCGGCGACGGCGGCTCGATCGACGAGCACGGCTACGTGGTGATCGCCGACCGTAAAAAGGACGTGATCATCACCGGCGGCGAAAACGTGTCGTCGATTGAGGTGGAGGACTGCTTGTTCCAGCACCCCGACGTCGCCGAGGTCGCGGTGATCGGCGTACCCGACGAAAAATGGGGCGAAACCATCAAGGCCCTCGTGGTGCTGAACCCCGGCGCGACCGTCGACGAGGCCGCCCTCATCGCGCACTGCCGCGACCGCATGAGTCACTTCAAGTGCCCCACCTCGGTGGAGCTACGCAGCGAACTGGCCCGCACCGCCACCGGCAAGCTCCAAAAGTTCAAGCTCCGCCAGCCCTACTGGGAAGGCCGCGAAAAGCTCATCAACTAGCCCGGTTTTCGGCCTGATTTTTCGGCCGACGGTTAGGGCTTGATCCAGACGCGCATGGGGGCGATGGGGGTGGCGCCGGAGGCGAGTTGGTGCGCGAGCTCGTCGCCTTGGAACCAGTCGGTGGGGCCTTTGGGGCCGTAGTCGCCGCGTAGCCAGGTGCCGTCGAGGAGGACCTCGAAGCCTTGGGGCGACAGGTCGAGCGTGGCGAAGCTGTCTTTGACCGACGCGCCGGGCGACGCGTCGATGCGGGCGAGCATCGCGTCTGGGTCGACGTGTGGGTGCAGCGTGATCGCGTCGGGGTGGAACTCGGCGGTGCGACGCGACGCGTACCAGTAGGTGTCGGTGACGCGGCCCTTCACGCCGCCGTGCACCGCGCACCACTTGGCGTTGGCCTGCGCGCACGCAGACGTGTCGGCCAGAGTGGCCCCACGACGCATGTGCTCGATCAGGGTGTCGAGCGACGTCGCCGCGTTGCGGCCGCTCGTCGAGGGCATCACGTACGCGGGCCGTCCGCCGAACGCGCCGGGCTGGACGCCGACGGTTGCCTTGCGGTCCACCGCCGTGCGGTATGCGGTGATGGAGGTGAACAGCGTGGCTGCGGGCTTCCACTTGCGCACGAACGCCGCAACCTGTTGCGCTCCGGCCTGGAGCTCTTCTCGCCCGAGCTTCGACGCGTCGGCTTCGACCCGCGCAACGAGGTCGGTGAAGCCCACCGCGTCGTGGCCGAGCGCGTAATCCGGATCGCGGTCGTGGCTCACGAGCCCGGCCGCGATGGCGGCGGGCCAAAAGCGGTTGCCGGGCCGGGCGTAGCCCACACCCGCATTCGCCGACGCGGGCGACGGGTTGATGCCGCACACGAGCAGCCGCAGGCCCCGCCGCACGCGGTTAGGAAGCGGGCGCGTATTCACCACAGTCGCGGCACTTGGCCACGTAGGACGCGGGCGTGACCCGCACCGTCATGCGCCGACCGCAGTGCGGGCAGAAGCGAGGTGGGTCGAGCGTGCGGGCGCACTGGTTGTCGCACAGCTCGAGCTTGCGCCCACAACTCGTGCAGTGCCCACCACTGTTCGATGAAACGTTTGTACTAACAGTGGTCACGATCGAATGTCAGAGGGCCGCAGAGAGTGCGCCCACCGGCATCTTCAGATCTTCGAGCATCTTGAGGTCCTGCTCGGCGGAGCGGCCGAGCGTCGTCAGGTAGTTGCCCACGATCAGCGCGTTGATGCCAGCGGTCATGCCCATCGACTGCAAGTCGCGCAGCGTGACCTCGCGCCCGCCGGCCAAGCGCAGGATCACCGTCGGCAGCGCGAGTCGGAGCAACGCGATCCACTTGATGGCTTCGAGCGCGCCCACGAGCGGCCGCTCCGACAGCGGTGTGCCCGGACGCGGGTTGAGGAAGTTCACCGGCACCTCCGCCGGTTCGACCTCGCGGAGCTGGCCGAGCAACTCGAGGCGGTGCGAATCGTCCTCGCCCATCCCGAACAGCACGCCGCAGCACAGCTCCATGCCCTCGGCCCGGATCATCTGGCAGGTTTCGAAGCGCTCCTCCCACGTGTGGGTGGTGACGATGCGCCCAAAGAACGACTTGGCCGTCTCGAGGTTGTGGTTGTAGCGGTGCACGCCAACGGCCCGCAGTCGCGCCGCCTGCGCCGGATCGAGCACGCCGGCCGACACCGCGACCTGCATGCCGGTGCGCTCGATGACCACGGGCGTGACTTCCTCGAGCCACTTCATGATCTTCTCGTCGGGCCCGCGGATTGCGAGCACGAGGCAGAACTCGGTCGCGCCGGTTGCCTTGGTCTCCTCGGCGGCCTTCACGACCTCGTCGATCGAGAGCAGGGGAGTGGCCTTCACCGGCGAGTCGAACTGGGCCGACTGGCTGCAGAACGAGCAGTCCTCCGAGCAGCCACCGGTCTTGACCGACAGGATGCCTTCGACCTCCACCATCGGGCCACACCACGCGAGGCGCACCTCGTGGGCAACCGCAGCGAGCGCGGCGATGTGCTCATCGGGCAGCGCCGCGAGCTCGCGGAGCTCGTCCATGGTGAGCTGTCGACGATCATCGACTAGAGCGTTGGCCGCGTGGGCGAGGAGTTCCCGTGGAGTCACGGACCCAAAACTAGAGCGATGACAGCGCTGTCGCCGCTTCGGCCGCGCTCGTGACCACGGTGAGGTGGTCCTCGTGTACGAGCCATTCGCGGTTGGCGATGTGCAAGACGTCGTTGTCCACGTAGCGGTTGAGCATCACGATGACGGGCCGATCGGTGCCGAGCGCGGCCAGCGCGCCTCGCACCGCGTTGATCACGCCGAGGCCGGCGTCGGCCACGAGCAGCACGGCGTCGGCGTCGAGCGCGTCGGCGAACTCACCCACGTGGGCGCCGTCGCTAGCCTGGGGCGACCATGCGCCGCCCGCCGTTTCCACCAACACGAGGTCCGCCTCTTGATACGACGCCACCACTTCGGCCGCAAGCTCCGCGATCGTGAACGGGTCGCGTCCCAGCGCGGCGGCGGCCATTGGTGGCGCCATCGGGATCGGATACCAGCGATGCGGTGGGCACACGCCTTCGGGCACCTCGCCGG
>JBKJQZ010000292.1:0-4483 GCA_046594835.1 Acidimicrobiales bacterium
GCAAGCTCGGCCATGCCGAAGGCCGGGAACGCGGCGCCGGGCGCCAACCCGAAGGGCGCGCCCGCTTCGCAGAAGTCGCGCACGGTCGCCGGGTTCACCGGCTCGGCTCCGTTGAGCGCCACACGCCAGCGCGACAGATCAAGATCCTTTGCCCGCCGCAGCGCCCGCGCGGCAAGCGCGTAGGAGAAGTTCGGCCCTGCGGTGCACGTGCCACCAAAGTGCGACATCCACTCGACCCAACGCGCCGGTGACGCCATGAAGTCTTGCGGCGACGCAAGGACAAGGTCGAGGCCCTCCACCATCGGCAGGGCGAAGAGCCCAATGAGGCCCATGTCGTGGTAGAGCGGCAACCAGGAGACGGCCACGTCGTCAGGCGTGAGCCGCAGCGCGCTCGCCGCGCCGTCGAGGTTTGCCAGCACCGTGTGGTGCGGCAGCATGACGCCCTTGGGATCCGACGTCGAGCCCGAGGTGAACTGCAGCACTGCGAGGGAATTCGGGTCGATACTCGGCACACTGAAGGCGTCGGGCCGGCGCGTCGCTGCGTCCTCGAAGAGGTCTCGGGTCAGGGCGACAGGCGGGTCGCCCGCCGCGGGCTCGTAGAAGGCTGCGAGGTCGTCGTCGATCACCAGCAGCGTGGCGTCGGCGGCGTGGACGCGGCCGCGGGTCTGGCTGAGGAATTCCTCGATCGAGCCCAGGCGCATCGGCAGCGGCAGGACCATCACGGTCGCACCGCACAGCCAGGTGGCCTGCATCGTGGTGGTAAGGCTCCGGGAGGTGGTTGCGAGCAACGCGACGTGCGCGCCCGGGCCCACCCCCCGGGCGGTGAGCGCACCAGCAAGCCGGTGCGCGTCGTCGAGCAGTTCTGCCCAGGATGCAGACTCCACCGCGTCGCCTTTGACGAAGTGGACGGTGCCGCCGCGTTGCGCGGCGTCATACATCCGGGCAGGCAGGTTCATTGAAGAAATATCCGCCACGAGGCTCTGACCTGGATGCCCCGGGGAGAGTTACACCCTGCCGGTTATCGTGCCAAGACATGTTGGTGGCGGAGGGATTAACGCGGCGGTTCGGCGATGTGGTTGCCCTTGATGGCCTCTCGCTGCACGTCGGCCCGGGTGAAGTGCTGGGTTTTCTCGGCCCAAACGGCTCCGGAAAAACCACGGCGCTACGGAGTATTTTAGGAATTTCCGAACCCGACGCGGGCACGGTTACCTGGAAGGGAAAGGCGGTCGACGCCGACGCGCGTCGTCGCTTCGGCTACCTGCCCGAGGAACGCGGCCTCTATCCCGGGATGAAGCTCGGCGAACAGCTCGCCTACTTCGCCACGCTCTACGGTCTCGATCGCCACAAGGCCAAGGCCGCCGCGTACGAATGGCTCGATCGGCTCGGCTTGGGCGATCGTGTGAACGACAAGGTCGACACGCTCTCGCTCGGCAACCAGCAGCGCGTCCAGCTCGCCGCTTCGATGATCCACCAGCCCGAACTGCTCGTGCTGGATGAGCCCTTCAGCGGCCTCGACCCGATCTCGATCGAGACCGTCGGGGCGATCCTGCGCGAACAGGCCGACTCGGGGGTGGCAGTCGTGTTCTCGAGCCACCAGCTCGATCTGGTCGAGGACTACTGCGAGCGAGTGACGATCGTGGCCAAAGGCAGGATCGTGACCGAGGGCGCGATCGACGACCTGCGACGCGGCGGCGAGCCCCGCTTGGCGGTGGAGGTCGAGGGTGACACGACCAGCGCCTGGGCCAACCGGCTGAGCGGCGTGACGGTGGTGGACAACCTCGACGGACGCCTCCGATTGAAGCTCGACCCGACCGCAGACCCGCAGGCCGTGCTCGCGGCGGCGCAAACGCGCGGGCCGATCGTGGAGTTCCGGTTCGAGCAGCGCCGCCTTTCCGAAGTGTTTCGCGAAGCGGTCGAGCGATGACGCCCTTCGCCACGGTGCGCTTGGTCGCCATGCGCGAGATCCGCGAGCGCTTCCGCTCCAAGGTGTTCCGCATCACCACGCTGATCGGCGCGGCGATTGTGTGCGCGCTGATCGTGATTCCCTCGTTGCAAGACGACGACGTGAAGGTCTATGACGTCGCGCTCGTGCACGTCAGTGATCCCGTGATCCGCGCTTCGGTCCAGAGCGCGGGCACCGCCGCGGGCGTGCAGGTGCGCGTGCGCGATTACGAATCGGCCGCGAAGGTGCGCGCCGACATTCGCTCGGGCGCGCTCGACATCGCGTTGCTGGATTCCCGGACGATCGTCGTGGGCGATCCACCGCCGAGCGACCGCGTCACAACCAAGGCGCGCTTGATCCTGGCGATCTCAGAATCGGCCCGTCTCCAAAGCGCACTCACCGACGCCGGACTGTCGTCGGTCCAGGCGGCGTCCGCGCTGAGGGCGCCGCCGTTGCCGGTCCAGGCGCTGGGCAAACCGACCCAGCCCAACCGCGACCAGTTCACGACCTTCATCGGCGTCATCGCCATTTTCATTTTCTTTCAGCAGTACGGCGGCTGGATTCTCGTGGGCGTGGCCGAAGAAAAGAGTTCGCGCATCGCCGAGGTACTGCTGGCGGCGGTGAAGCCGCGTCAGTTGGTTACCGGAAAGATCCTCGGCATCGGCGTGGTCGGCGTCACGCAGGCGTTGTTCGTGGCCGTCTCGGCGATCGTCACGTCACGTCTGGTCGGCTCCAACATTCTCGCGGGCGCCGAAGCGTGGGGCGCGCTCGCGGCGGTGGGCTGGTTTGTGCTCGGCTTCGGCCTCTACGGGCCTGCCTTCGCCGCGGCGGGGTCGCTCGTGTCGCGTCAGAGCGAGGCCCAGGCCGCGGGCTTTCCAGTGATGATCCCAATCATGGCGGGCTACTTCGCAACCATCTCTGCGATCGGCCAAGCCAATCCGTCGACGCTTCTCAGGGTGCTCGCCTTCCTGCCACCAACCGCCCCGCTGTGCATGCCCACGCTGATCTCGCTCAACGCAGTGGAGCCGTGGCAGGTCGCGCTCACCGCGCTCGGCGTCGCCGTGTCGGGCGTGCTCGTGGCGCGGCTCGCCGGCACGATCTACGCGAGCGCGATCCTGCGCACCGGCAAACGGATCAAGTGGATGGAAGCGATCCGGTCCCGCTAGAGGAACAGCTACAGAACGATGTTCACCAGGGTGGGTGGGCGACTTATCACCTTGCGCGGCGTCTGACCGTCGATCAGTTCGGCGATCCGTGGCAACGCCAGGGCGACGCCTTCGATGGTGGTTGCGTCGGCGTCGGCTGACACCTCAACGCGGTCACGTACCTTGCCGTTGATCTGCACGACGAGGGTGACGGTGTCGTCGACCAGCTCGGCGGCGTCGGCCACGGGAAAATCCTGGAATCCAATGGTGCCTTCGTGGCCCATCTTCTCCGCGATCTCCTCGGCGATGTGGGGCGCCAACGGTGCCAGCAGCAACACCAGCGAGATCGCCGTATCGCGGACGCACACACCGGTCTTGGTGACGTGGTTGACCAACTCGGTGATGCGTGCGACCGCGGTATTGAAGCGCAGGTTCTCGTAGTCCTCGGTCACCGCCGCGATCGTGCGGTGCAGCACCCGACGCGTGTCGGGGTCGATCGGTTCATCGCGCGCAATGACCTCGCCGGTGTCTTCGTCGATGATGGCGCGCCACGTGCGCTGCAGCAGGCGGTGCGCGCCGACGATGTCGTCGCTGCGCCACGGGCGGCTCACATCGAGCGGGCCCATCGCCATCTCGTAGACGCGCAGCGTGTCGGCGCCAAAAGACTGGTACATCTCGTCGGGCGAAACGGAGTTCTTCAGGCTCTTGCCCATCTTGCCGAACTCGCGCCTCACCGCCTCACCGTTGTAGGTGAAGGTGCCGTCCTTGTTGTCGACGATTTCGTCGGCCGCGACGTACATGCCGCGCTCGTCGGTGAAGGCCGCAGCCTGGATCATGCCCTGGTTGAACAAGCGCTGGAAAGGCTCGGGCGTCGACACGTGGCCCAGGTCGAAGAGCACCTTGTGCCAGAAGCGTGAGTACAGAAGGTGCAACACCGCGTGCTCGACGCCACCGACGTAGAGGTCGATGCCGCCGGACTTGTCGGAGTTCATCCAGTACTGCTCGACGACCGGGTCGACGAACTCGTTCTCGTTCGTTGGGTCCAGGTACCGCAGGTAGTACCAACAGCTACCCGCCCACTGCGGCATCGTGTTGGTCTCGCGGCGGTACTCCCGTGGACCGTCGCCCAGATCCAAAGTGACGGTGGCCCACTCCGTGGCGCGGGCCAGCGGCGACTCGGGATTCGACGCGGCGTCAGATGGGTCGAACGTCCGCGGCGAGTAGTCGTCGACCTCGGGCAGCTCGACGGGCAACAGCTCGTCCGGCAACGCGATCGCGCCGTGCTCGTCGTACACGATGGGGAACGGCTCGCCCCAGTAACGCTGACGACTGAAGAGCCAGTCGCGCAGCCGGGTGGTGACCGCGCCCTCCCCCCGGTCGGAGTCTTCCAGCCAGG
>JBKJQZ010000126.1:0-4644 GCA_046594835.1 Acidimicrobiales bacterium
GGCGCGCTTGGCCCGGTCCGCGAGGACATCGGACGACACAATGCGGTCGACAAGGTCGTGGGGCGCCTCTACCTCGACGGGGCTCTTCCTGCCCGCGCCCTTGGGCTGTTCGTGAGCGGCCGGGCCAGCTTCGAGATGGTGCAGAAGGGTTGGGCGGCAGGCTTCCGCTGCGTGGTTGCGGTAGGTGGCGCGTCATCGCTTGCGATCGACACCGCGCACCAAGCCCAACTCGGGCTCGTAGCGTTCGTACGGGGCAGCAGCCACACCGTCTACTGCCCCGACCGGCTCGCGTGAAGGTAACCCTGCGTCCCGCCAACCTCCTGAAATGGAAGCCGAAGAACTGGGCGGGCATTACGCCCAACGGCATCGGAAAACAGAAGCCGAAGCACTTCGCGTCGATGGCCAAGGTCGCGCTAGCGAACAAGCGCCACCCCTTCTACGCATGGCGCGTGCTGAGCAAGGGCGTGTGCGACGGCTGCGCGCTAGGCGTCGCCGGTTTCCGCGACTGGACCATCGAAGGGGTGCACCTGTGCACCACACGGCTCGAACTGTTGACGCTTAACACGAGCGACGCCGCAAGCCTGTCGGTCTTCGCCGACGCGGATGCACTCGCCGCAAAGTCGGGCGCAGAGCTGCGCGCCCTCGGTCGCCTCGGCTATCCGCTGCGCCGCCGTGCTGGTGAACGCGGCTTCACCCGCATTCCATGGGAAGAGGCGATGACCTCGGTGACCGACGCGCTGCGCCGCGCGGGCGGTGAGCGCACCGCGCTGTTCCTCACGAGCCGCGGCATTACCAACGAGGTGTATTACGTGACGGGCAAAGCGGCACGCGCACTTGGCATCGCCAACGTGGACAGCGCCGCGCGGGTGTGTCACGCACCGTCGACCGTCGTACTGAAAGAAACGATCGGCGCGGCGGCCGCCACGTGCTCGCTCGCCGACGTGATCGAGAGCGATCTCATCGTGCTCATCGGCTCGAACCCGGCCAACAACCAGCCCGTGTTCATGAAGTACCTGTACGAGGCCAAACGCGACCACGACACGAAGGTCGTCGTGATCAACCCGTACCTCGAACCAGGACTCGAGAAGTACTGGGTGCCCTCGAGCGCCGAGTCGATGATCTTCGGCACCAAGATCTGCGACTTGCATGTGCCGGTCCGCCCCGGTGGCGACGTCGCGCTCCTCAACGCCGCGCTCAAGCAACTCATCGCGCGGGGCGCGGTCGATCACGCGTTCATCGCCGCGCACACCCACGGCTGGGACGAGCTCGTAGCTGCGCTCGAACAGCAGGACCCCGCCGAACTGCTGCGGCTATCGGGCGTCCCCCAACGCGAGCTCGACGCGTTCGTCGATATGTATGCGCGCGCAAACACGAGCGTGCTCGTGTGGTCGATGGGCATCACGCAGCGCGTCGAAGCCGCCGACGGCGTGGAGGCGATCATCAACCTCGGACTGGCCCGCGGCAACGTCGGGCGCAACGGTGCCGGCCTCATGCCGATCCGCGGTCACTCGGGCGTGCAGGGCGGCGGCGAGATGGGCGCGTACGCCACGATGTTGCCGGGTGCGTTGTCGATCACACCGGAGAACTGCTCGGCGCTCGAGGAGGCGTGGGGCTTCCCGATCCCGCACGAAATCGGCCTCACCGCGCCCGAGATGCTCGACGCCGCTGAGCGTGACGAGCTCGACGTGCTCTACGTGTCGGGCGGCAACTTTCTCGACGTATTGCCCGACCCACCACGGGTCGCGGCTGCTATGGCGAAGGTGCCGCTGCGCGTGCACCAAGACGTCGTGATCACCTCGCAGATGTTGGTCGCGCCCGAAGACGGTTGCGAAGTGATCTTGCTGCCGACGACCACGCGCTACGAACAAGAAGGCGGCGGCACCGAGACCACCACCGAACGCCGCATCGTGTTCTCGCCCCACATCCCCGGCCACACAGTGGGCGAAGCGCGAAGCGAGTGGCGGATCCTCGCCGACGTCGCGGCGCGGGTTCGCCCCGAAGTGGCATCGCACTTCGCGTGGCCTACCAACCAATCCCTGCGCGAAGAGATCGCACGCGTGGTGCCGCTCTACGCCGGCATTGAGACGCTCGCAGAAACGGGCGACTCGGTGCAGTGGGGCGGGCGCCACCTCGCACCCAACGGCGAGTTTCCTACCGCCGATGGGCGAGCATCATTTCGCGTCGTCGCGCCGCGCGCCCACGATCTTGCGGCCGGACAGTTCGCGGTGTCGACGCGTCGCGGGAAACAGTTCAACTCGATGGTGCAGGCGTCGGTCGACCCACTCAACGGCGCGCATCGCGACGACGTCCTCATCGACGCGTCCGACGCCGCCGCGCTCGGTCTCGCCGACGGCGCTGCCGTGGTGTTGCGGTCGGAGACGGGCGAGATGCGGGGTCGACTCAAGTTCACCCGCCTCCCTGCTCAATCGCTGCAGGTGCACTGGCCCGAAGGCAACGTGTTGATCGCCGCAGGACCGCAACACCGCGACCCGCACTCGCACGTGCCCGACTACAACGCAGTAGTCACGATCACGCCCGCGTAAGCGCGCTTGGCGGAGGGCCGTCGGTCAAAGACCGAGGCCTTCCACCCGGACGCCGGCGTCGTGGAGCGCATGGGCGAGCGCGCCGGGGAGGTCGTCCGCCGACCAGCCGTCAAGCCCGAAGCCTTCGACCTCCGTCGCTGCGTAGGCCTGGACAATCCCGGGACCGATGAGCGCACCCAACAGCGCCCGCTCGTGTTCGTCCAGAGTTGAGGTGAACAGACGCAGCTTCTCGAGCAGCCCTTCGGCCGCGCGATCAAGCGGCGAGTCGGGCGGTGCTGTCATTTATCGGACCGCACAGTCGGCGTCTGACGGTGTGGCCTTGCGATCATCGAGTCCCATTTTCGCGCAGCCGGCGGACGTAGTTACTGCGCGGCGATATCGATAATGACGCGGAACGGGTTCGTCGCCGTCGTCACCAGGAATTGAGCGGGAACGTTGGTGCCGATGATCCAGTGCAGCTGTCCTTCGAAATCGCCGATGCGGGCCAGTTCGGTGATCACATGGGCGCCGCTCGGCGCCTGGATGCGCATGGGCCCGTTGTAGGTCTGCGCTCCGTTCCCGGTCGAGTTATATCCCGCGGCTTGGGAGAAATAGGCCTCGATGTGGTCCGGTCCCTGGATCGTTATTGGATCGCCGGACCCGTCTTCGGTGAACGGCCCGTTCACCGGTCCGACTCGGTAGCCGGGCAGCGAGCTGAACTCGAACACCACCCGGTCGAAGTCGGGATGAACGCCAACGGTGACGTCGGTCAGGAAGCCGGGCGTCGTCGTCTCCGGAGTGGAGACCTGCGTGGTGCCGCCGACAAACGCCACCGTGGGCGCCGACGTCCCCGGGCCTCCCTGTGCAGGAGGAGCGGGGCTCGACGAGCTCGAGGAGCTCGACGAGCTCGACGACGAGTTACCGCCGCCTCCCGTCTGGCACGCCGCGAGCGTGGATACGGCCACGCCCGCCGCTGTCGCGGCCATCAACATCCGACGCAAGCTCACCTTGTGCCTCGGCCTGGTCACGGCAGGACCGGTCCGAGCGAGTCGCACTTGAACTGCGAGAGGGCGTCGAAAGCCGGGTTACCAGGGGGGCCCGATTCAGCGATGTCGTTGGTCATGCCTGGGATGATGGTGGGAGGGTTGATATTGGTGAGGAGCTGGAATTCCTGACCAGTGCCTGTGTACTTGACGTTGTCGGTGCTGGTCGTGCTCAGCGATTCGAAACCGCCGTTCGACGGCAGGCAGCGCAAGCCGAAGGATTCCCAGGTGCCGGGTCCAGTCGACCTCGTACCAATGGGGAACGCCATGGGGTCACCGCCCTCGTCGAAGAAGGCGCGCCGCAGATCGCACTCGCCGTGGAAGGCGAACAACCCGACGTGATCGATCGGCGGGCCGGATCCGACTTTCACCCAGGCTTCCTGCCTGGCGTCGCCGTCCACCGTGGCGCCGCCGATAGCGGACATCATCGGTCCCGTCCCGACAATGACGTCGTCGTCGACGGTTTGGCCACCGATCTCTGCCTGTACCCGCCACTGGCTACCGATCTTGTACACACGCAGCGTGTCGGCCGTACCGTCGCCGTTGAAGTCGACCGGCGCGGTGGTGATGTTCGTCGCCGCGGTCGGGAGCTTGTCCACCGGTCCGCAGTCGTCGTCGATCACCCTCGTAGTGGTGGTGTCGTCTTTGATCACGTCGCTAGTCGTCGTCGTCGTGGGCGGCACTTCCCTCGTCGTGGTCGTCGTGGGCGGGTCGTCGGGCGGGCCCAGCGGATTGCCACAGGCGCACCGGGATCGCGGGACGCCTTTGCTGTCGACGAGGACGGCGGTTCCCTCCTCAAGGATGGACTGGTGCTCCGTCGCCCTCCCGTTGTTGAAACCGTGGTTGGTCACGGGGGTGTCGACCGTCAGGAACGTCGGCGTTAGCTCGCTTATATACGCGCCGATGTCGGATACCGACAGATGAGTTCCGCCGCTCCAGCTGAAGGTCGGATCGGCGTTCATCACACCAACCCACGCCGCCGCCTTGGCGGGATGCGCCTTTAGGAACGTGACGATCGCATCGGGGTTACACACCTTCTGGCTGCCGCTGCCGCCGTAGAGACCCGGTTTCGCGGTCGT
>JBKJQZ010000296.1:0-2813 GCA_046594835.1 Acidimicrobiales bacterium
GGCTGCTCGGGCCGCTTCGAAGCGCGCTTCCACGTCGCGCCAGTTGATGACGTTCCAGATCGCGTCGAAGTATTCGGTCTTACGGTTCTCGTACTGGAGGTAATACGCGTGTTCCCACGCGTCGATCGCGAGCAGCGGGATGGTGCCCTGGCCGTGATCTCCCTGGTGATCGTGCACCTGCTGCACCACGAGACGCTGCGCCATCGGCTCCCACGACGCGAGCGCCCACCCCGACCCATTAGTCGTGGCCGCAGCTTCGTTCATCTGGGCCTTGAAGTTGGCGAAGCCCGCGAACGTGTCGGTGAGCGCTCGGGCAAACGTGCCGCTGGGCTCACCGCCCCCGTCGGGCGACAGGTTGGTCCAGTAGACCGAGTGCAACACGTGGCCCGACACGTTGAACGCAAGCTGCTTCTCGAGCATCGAGATCGTCGCGAAGTCACCCTTGGCCCGCACCTCCGCCAGCTGTTCGAGCGCCTGGTTGGCGCCCTTCACGTAGGCGGCGTGGTGCTTGTCGTGGTGCAGCTCGACGATGCGCGCGGACAAGTGCGGTTCCAGCGCGGCGTAGTCGTAAGGGAGGTCGGGCAACGTGTAGATGTCGGCAGGCATGCCCCAGGCGTACCCGACTAACGGGGCGCCGTACCCATCTTGCCGGCGCGGAAATCGTCGAAGGCCTGCGCGACTTCAGCCTTGGTGTTCATCACGAAGGGTCCTTGCCACGAGATCGGTTCGCCGATGCGCTGTCCACCAAGGATCAGCACGTCGAGCCCAGGGTGACGGCTTTCCTGCTGAGGGTCCGCCGCAACAACGATCGGGCCCGCGTGGCCTGGCTCGAACACCGCTAGTTGACCGGTAACGAGGGGCTGGTGGTCGGGGCCAACCAAAGCCGAGCCACCGAGGACGTAGACCAGCGCATTGAACTCGGCGCGCCACGGCACCACGAGTTCTGCTCCAGGCGCGAGAGTGGCGTGCACGTAGTTGATCGGCGTGCGCGTGGCGCCCGGACCCTTTACCCCGGCGACGTCGCCGGCCACGACGCGCAACAACGCTCCGCCATCGGGCGAGCGCGCCAACGCGACGTCGTCGCCCTCGATGCCTTGGTAGGCCGCGGGCATCATCTTGTACTTGGCCGGGAGGTTCACCCACAGCTGCGCGCCGTGGAAGAGGCCGCCCGTCGCGACGAGACCGTCGGGAGGGCGCTCGATGTGCAGGATCCCGCCGCCGGCGGTCATCCATTGGGTCGACCCGTTGGTGATGAGGCCGCCATTGCCGAGCGAGTCGTGGTGCTCAAACGTGCCGTCGATCATGTACGTGACCGTCTCGAACCCGCGGTGCGGGTGCCACGACGTGCCGCGTGCTTCGCCTGCGCCGTACTCGACCTCGCCCATCTGATCCATGTGGATGAACGGGTCAAGCAACTCGTGGGGAACGCCGGCGAACGCGCGGCGAACCGGAAACCCTTCGCCTTCGAGTCCGGACGGCGCCGTGCTCACCCGACGCACCGGACGAGCCGGTGCATCGGGCGAAGCGACAGCGATCGAGTCGAGGGCGAGGACGTCGTCGACGGTGACTGCAGGCATGGCTTCCTCTCTAGACCAGAGTTACCGGCGTACGGCTTCAACTTCGAGGTCGATGGTGATCTCTTTGCCGACGAGCACGCCACCGGTTTCGAGCGCCTGGTTCCAGGTGAGACCGAAGTCTTCCCGGTTGATCTTGGTCGTGGCGCTGAAGACCGCTCGCACGCCGCCCCAGGGATCAGCCACGGTGCCCTCGTAGTCGAGGTCGAGGGCCACCGACTTAGTGACGCCGTGCACGGTGAGGTCGCCTTCGACGACGAACCGGGCCTTGCCGGCGTGTCGAACCGAGGTGCTCTTGTAGTGCAGCGTCGGGTAGGTGTCGGCCTCGAGGAAGTCAGCACTGCGAAGGTGCTCGTCGCGCTTGTCGTCGCCCGTAGCGATAGACGCCGCTTGGATGGTCACCTCGACCGAGCTCTCGAGCGGGTTCTCCGCAATGGTGATCTCCCCCGCGAGGTCGGTGAAGCGGCCTTTGGTCTTGGCGACGACGAGGTGACGCGCCGTGAACTGCGCGAGCGAGTGCGAAGCGTCGACGGCGAACGAGCCGGCTTCGGGAATGTCGAGGCCCTTGAAGCCTCGGGTGCTGACGATGGGGGCGGTGGTTGTCATGACTGCATCTCCTAGTTAGTTGCTTGCGCAAGCAACTGTATCTGAGGATTGTTGCGTGCGCAAGTACTTTCTCGTAGCATGGTGACCATGGATCCAGTCCTGAGCGATGAGCGCATTACTTCGATTGGGCTGTTCATCGAAGCGAGCAATGCGGTCCACCGCGCGCTGGAGCGTGCGGGGGCCCAGTGGGGCGGCATGCCGGCCAACTTCGAGGTTCTCATTCGGCTCGCGCGATCGGAGGGCCAGCGCTTACGCATGGCGGACCTCGCCGCGCAATGTGGACTCACCCCCAGCGGTGTGTCGAGAGCCGTGGACCGCTTGACCGCGGACGGCTGCGTGCTCCGCGCCACCTGCACAGAAGACGCGCGCGGCGCGTACGCCGAACTCACCCCCAAGGGCAACAAGGTGATCACCGCCGCGCTCAAGAAACACGTCGACGACGTGCAGGCCAATTTCGTGGACGTACTGAGCAAGGATCAGCGAGTGCAGCTCGAAGCGATCTGTCGCACCCTGCGCGACTCGCTAAACCCATGCGCTACAGCGGGGATTACTGGCGGGGCTTCGTAGCCTTCCAGGCGTCCCAGTAGGTGACTTCCTCTACCGGGCGACGGGGAGCCTCGCCCCACTTGCCTG
>JBKJQZ010000011.1:0-2756 GCA_046594835.1 Acidimicrobiales bacterium
TGGGTATGCCGCGTGGCTACGGCTACGGCGCGTCGATGGGCGCGTGGATCATGGATTACGTCGCGGCGTGGGGCGGCGAGTGGGGCTTCGTTACCCACTCCACCGCGCAGTACCGCAACCCCGCGTTCACGGGCGACGCCACGTTTCTCACTGGCGAAGTCGTCGACAAGTTCACCGAGCGTCGCCGCAAGCACAAGGTGCGCGTACGCGTCGAACTGCGCAACCAGCTCGACGCCGTGATGGCCAAGGCCGAAGTCGTCGTCGAACTACCCAGCGAAGCAACCGTTTAAGTCTTGGCGATTACAACGTCGCGCGTGAAGAAGTACGGGGCGTTCCCGGTTGTCGCGCTCGCGTCCACGCTCATGCTCGAGCAGGGCGAGAAGCTCTCGCTCGCACAGGCCTTCGATGGGATCCGCGAGCGCTTCGGCGTCAGTAACTCAGCGCTCGGCGCGCTGGCCGCCGCGATGGTGCTCGTCGGTGTTGTCGGCGGTATCCCGATCGGCGCGCTGGCCGACCGGTGGAAGCGCGGTGCGCTGCTCACCATCGCGATGATCATCTGGACCGTCTGCATGGGGCTCGGCGCGATCGCGCCGGGCTTCATGTTCCTGTTCATCAGCCGGCTCGGTGTGGGCGCGGTCGAGGCGAACGGACCGGCGAGCTTCTCGCTGATGTCGGATCTGTATCCGGTTGCCACGCGCGCCCGCATGATGGGTCGCTACCAAATGGGCGGCGCGGTTGGTGGCCTCTTCGGCATCGGACTGAGCGGCGTGCTGGTCGACAACTTCGGCTGGCGCGCCGCGTTCTGGATGTGGATCCCGTTCGGGCTCATAGTCGTTGCGCTGTGTAGCCGACTGCCTGATCCCGAGCGCGGCGCGCAGGACCGCGCCTTCCATCAGGAAGAGACCGAACGCGTCGACGTCGACAACGTCGAGGGCCTCCTCCCCGATCTCGAACTGCCCGCGCCTCGTACTTCGGAGCTCAACTACGACACCGCATCGTGGGCCGAGGTCATGCGCGAGCTCATGAAGATCAAGTCGATGTGGTTTGGGCTGATGGCCCTGACCGTGTCGGGCTTCTTCACCAGCGCGCTCGCAGTGTGGGGCATCGACTACTTCAAGCAGCAGTTCCACCTGTCGGCCACCGCCGCGGGCGGCTACGCCGGAGCAATTGGTGCTGGCGCCGCGATCGGCCTCATCGGTGGCGGCGAACTGGCCGACTGGCTGTTCAACCGCGGCATCGTCAACGCACGCGTCTACGTGACCGCTGTGGCGTCGGTCCTCGCGACCGTCTTTTTCTTTCCCGCCTTCTTCATCGACAACCTCGCCATCGGCGCGGTGCTGCTGTTTTTCGGCAGCGCGTGCATGACCGCGCCCGTCGCCCCGAGCGAAGCGCTCACCTCCGACGTGGTACCCGGCGAGCTGCGCGGCCGCGCCGCCGCGATCCGTTCGATCGTGCGCGCTCTCTCCGCGCTTGCACCACTCATCGTCGGCATCCTCGCCGACCAGTTCGATCTCCCGACCGCACTTGCGATCATCTCGCCCCTCTACGCAATAGGTGGACTGTTCATGCTCCTCGCCGCCCGCTCCTACCCGTCGGACCTTGCGTTCGTCGCCGCCAACGCGAGGGCCCGCGCGTGAGTGAACTCATCTACTCGACCGCGCCGCTACGCGGTCCGGGCCTCGAAACGCTGAAGGGCCTCGGCGAGGTCATCGTCGACCCGTGGATCGACCACACCCCGCTGCGCCTGTTCAATGCAGAAAAGCTCGCCGAGAAGGCCAAGGAACTCGGCGCGACGATCCTGATCTGCGAGGCCGACTCCGTGAAGGGTCCCGTCTTCGATCTGCCCCTCGTCGCAATCGGCTCGACTCGCGGCGACCCCACCAACGTGGATGTCCCCGGCGCGACGGCCGCCGGCATTCCCGTCCTACGGGCGCCGGGCCGCAACGCGGACGCGGTAGCCGAGATGACCATCGCGATGCTCTTCGCGGTGAACCGTCACCTGTTGCGCGCCGACAACGACGTGCGCGAGGGCCAGGTGTACCGCGACGGCACGATCCCGTATCAGCGTTTCCGGGCCTGGCAGCTCGCGGGCCGCACCGCGGGCCTCATCGGCCTCGGCGCGGTCGGACGCGCCACCAAGTGGCGCCTTGAGGGCCTCGGCATGAAGGTGATCGCGGCCGACCCGTTCGCGTCGGACGCGACTCACTCGGTCGACGACCTGCTCGCCGAAGCCGACGTCGTGTCGATGCACGCAGCGGTCACCCCCGACACCATGGGCCTCGTGAGCGCCGAACGGTTCATGGCGATGAAACAAGGCGCGATCTTCCTCAACTCGGCCCGCGCCGCGCTGCACGATATGGACGGCCTGGTCGCCGCGCTCGAGGCCGGCCGCCTTGCGGGCGCCGGCCTCGATCACTTCGAGGGCGAAAACATCGCAGTGGACCACCCGCTGCTCGCGCTACCCAATGTGATCGTCGCCCCCCACGTTGGCGGCGCCACCTACGACACCGAAACCAACCACACCACCCTCATCGCCGACGGACTGGCCGCGCTGTTGCGCGGCGAGAACCCGGCCAACCTTGTCAACCCGGAGGTCCGAAATGGCTGACTCTGAAATCAAAGCGTCGCCCACCACTACCAAGGAGGCCGTGCTCGCGGCCGCCAAGAAGATGCTGGCGGACGGGTTGGTCGAGGGCACGTCGGGCAACATCAGCGGTCGTCTCGAAGGCGGCCTTGTGTGCATGTCGCCCTCGTCG
>JBKJQZ010000053.1:0-6661 GCA_046594835.1 Acidimicrobiales bacterium
TGGGCCGCCTCTTCGGCTTCGTTCTCGTCGTAGACCGACTCGGCCCGTTCGATCAGCGTGAGCATGTCGCCCATGCCCACGCTGATCGAGAAGGCCGAATCGGTCTACGAGGAAGAAGAGGCCGAAATTGCGGCCCAGAAGCTCATGGAGGGCCAATTCACCCTCGATGACTTCCTCGATCAGATGCAGCAGCTCAAGAAGATGGGGCCGTTGACCAACGTTCTCGGTATGCTTCCTGGGCTTCCCAAGGAAATGAAAGACGTCGAGATCGGCGACCGCGAGGTCGGCAAGGTCGAGGCGATCATTCGCAGCATGACCCGCGAGGAGCGCACAACGCCGTCACTCGTGAACGGTTCGCGTAGATCGCGAATCGCCGTGGGTAGTGGCACGTCGATCAGTGACGTCAACCTATTACTGAAGCAGTTCGACGAAATGCAGAAAATGATGAAACAAATGGGCGCCATGCCCGGCATGCGTCGCCGCATGAACAAGAAGACTAAAAAGAAGAAGAGGAAGTAGCCGTAATGGCCGTAAAGCTCCGCCTGATGCGGATGGGTAAGACCAAGCAGCCGACGTATCGCGTTGTCGTTGCCGATGCGCGTTCGCCGCGTGACGGCCGTTTCATCGAGATCCTCGGGAACTACGACCCACGGGCAGAACCGTCGGTCATCAACCTCGACAACGACAAAGCTGTTGCGTGGCTGAAGAAGGGCGCGCAGCCCACCGAGACGGTGGGCAAGCTGCTCAAGATCTCTGGTGCCTGGGACCAGTTCAAGGCCGGCAGCTAGGCGATGGGTGACACGAGCGTCCCCGAGAAGGTGCTCGCGTACGTCGCGAGTCAACTCGTCGACAGCCCCGAGGAGGTCTCTATCGATGCATCGGAGACCGACGGGTCTGTGGATCTGCGCCTCACCGTCGGTAAGGACGACATGGGCCGCGTTATCGGCCGTCGTGGCCGCAACGCGCAGGCCATTCGCGCCGTTGTGCGCGCGGCTGGTGCTCGCGCCGGCGTTGACGCGTCGGTCGACATCGTCGACTAGTGCTGCGCGTCGGCCGGGTCGACAAACCCCACGGCCTACGCGGCGAAGTCGTCGTTTCTCTCTCCACTAACCGAGACGAACGCGTCGCGGTTGGCTCGGTTCTGGCCCTCGACGGGCCCGACGCTCGCCAGCTCACGATCATCCGGTCGCAGCCGTTCATGCACCGCTGGATCGTGGTCTTCGACGGCGTATTTGACCGCACCGGCGCCGAGGAGATCTCGCACCGCGACCTGTTTGCTGAACCGCTCGACGACGCAGATGCTCTCTGGGTACACGAGCTCGTCGGCCGGGAACTGTTTGACCAGTACGGCACGTCGCGCGGGCGCGTCGCCGCGGTCGAAGCAAATCCGGCGTCGGATCTTTTGGTCCTTGACTCCGGCGCGCTGGTGCCGCTCACCTTCGTCGTGGCGACGGAACCTGAGGCGATTCGCGTCGAAGTTCCCGACGGCTTGTTCGATTAACCGCAGGCGTAGCTGCGCTCGTCCCGTAAATTGAGTTCCGTCATGGACTCGAACTCGTTACGCCGCACTTGGACCGACTTTTTCGTCGAACGCGGCCACACGGCAGTTGCGTCCTCGGGCCTGGTTCCGCATCATCCCACCGCGCCGTTGTTCACCAACGCCGGGATGATTCAGATGGTGCCGTACTTCCTCGCCGAGGAACCCGCGCCTTGGCCCCGCGCCGCGTCGGTGCAAAAGTGCATTCGTACTGCGGATATCGACATCATCGGGACGACGTCGCGGCACTGCACGTTCTTCGAGATGATGGGCAACTTCTCCATCGGCGACTACTTCAAAGAAGACGCGATCAAGTTCGCGTGGGATCTTGCGCTGAAGCTTGGCTACGACGGTGATCGGCTGTGGGCCACCGTGCACACCAACGACGACTTCTCGGAGTCCGTCTGGCACGAGACGGTTGGCCTGCCGATGGCGCGCATCCAGCGACTCGGCGACGAGGACAACTTCTGGGAGATGCAAAAGGGCGGCACCGGACCGTGCGGGCCGAACTCTGAGGTTTTCCTCGATCGAGGTCCTGAGTTCGGTCCCGAAGGCGGCCCGGCCGCTGACCTTGCGGGGGAGCGCTACCTCGAGTTCTGGAACCTCGTGTTCATTGAGTTCAACCGCAAGCCCGACGGTTCGCTCGAGGATCTGCCCGCTCAAAATGTCGACACTGGCGCAGGTTTCGAGCGAAACCTGTGCCTGCTCAACAACATCGACAACGTGTTCGAGACCGACGTGCTGCGCCCGATCCTCGCCGTGGCCGAATCCGTCACCGGCAAGACCTACGGATCCGACGCCCGTACCGACGTCAGCCTGCGCGTGATGAGCGACCACGCGCGCGCGGCTGCGTTCCTCGTGAACGACGGTGTGCCGCCGAGCAACGACGAGCGTGGCTACGTAGTGCGTCGGCTCATTCGTCGCATCGCCCGTCACGCCTACACGCTTGGTGTCAGCACGGCGGTCACGCCGCAGCTGATCAGTGCGGTAATCGACGTGATGAGTGAGGGCTACCCCGAGTTGGTGAAGAACCGCGACACGGTGACCTCAGTTGTCGAGCGCGAGGAGGGCCGGTTCCTCACCTCGCTGCGCAACGGCATGGTCACGCTCGAAGACGAAATGGCCAGAGGCACGGTGAGCGGCGACGTTGCGTTCCTGCTTCACGACACCTTCGGTTTCCCAATCGAAGTGACCGAAGAAGTCGTGGCCGAACGTGGCCTTGGACTCGACCGCGCCGGGTTCGACGAGCGTATGGCCGATCAGCGCAGGCGCGCCAAGGCCGGTCGCAAGGTTGTGTCCGCTGACGCCAACGACGTGACTGCGTATCGCGAGATCCTCGACGCCCATGGGCGCACAGCCTTCACGGGCTACGACGAAGACGAAACCGTTGCGACCATCGTCGCCATAGTGGACCGAGCCGACGGGGGTCTCGAGGTCTTCCTCGACCGCACCCCGTTCTACGCCGAGAGCGGTGGTCAGGTTGGCGACACCGGCACGATCACCACGCCTACGGGCACGTTCAAGGTCGACGACACCACGGCGCCACTTGCGGGCATGCACCGCCACATCGGCGAAGTCATTGAAGGTGAGGTCACCGCGGGCCAGACCGCGACCGCTCGTATCGACGTCGAGCGCCGCAACGCAATCCGCCGTAACCACACCGCCACGCACCTACTGCACTGGGCCCTCCGCGAGGTCCTCGGCGACCACGTGAAGCAGCAGGGCTCACGCGTCGGGCCCGACGAACTTCGCTTCGACTTCAGCCACTTCGGGCCCATGACGCCGACCGAGATCGCCGAAGTGGAGCGCCTCGTCAACGCGGAGATTCTTGGCAACCCCGACGTTGGCGCGGGCGAACACTCCAAGGCCGACGCCGAACAGATGGGCGCGATCGCGTTCTTCGGCGACAAGTACGGCGACCGCGTGCGCGTCATCCAGGCGGGTCAGCGCTCGATCGAGTTCTGCGGTGGCACGCACGTGCACGCGCTCGGGACGATCGGCGCGACCAAGATCCTCACCGAGGAGTCGGTCGGCGCGAACCTCCGCCGTCTCGTCGCGGTGACGGGCGAAGGCACCCTCAAGTGGATGCACGAGCGTGATCGGCTGCTTACCGAAGCGGCGGGCCTTCTGCGCGCCAATCCCGAGGAGGTGGTCGCTGCGATTACCCGAACCCTCGAACGGACCAAGCAACTCGAGCAGGAACTGAAGTCGCTCCAGGCTGCGAGCGCGCGGGCCGAAGCTCCCGCGCTCGCCGCAACCGCAGTCGACGGCGTAGTGATCGCTCGTCGAGACGGATTGGCGCAGGACCAGTTGCGCGACCTCGCCCTCGCCGTGCGCGACCACGCGGACATTCGCGCGGTGGTGCTGGGCGGCTCGCCCGAGGCGGGCAAGGCGGCGCTCATTGCCGTAGTCAGCAAGGCCGGTCGGGAAGACGGACTCGACGCGGGTGCTCTGTTGGCCGACGCGTCGAAGGCCGTGCAAGGCGGCGGGTCGAAAAATCCCGACATCGCGATGGCGGGCGGCAAGAACGCCGCGGGAATCGACGAGGCGCTTTCGATCGTGCGCGCCGCCGCCGGAGTGTGACCCGAGCGGTCGGCATCGACCTCGGCTCGGTTCGCATCGGCGTCGCGACATGCGACCCCGGACGAGTGATCGCGTCGCCCTACGAGGTCATCAATCGCGGCGGGGACCACGCCGTGGATCACGCGGTGATCGCGCGGGTCGTTGATGAAGAATCTGCGGGTGTGGTCGTCGTGGGGCTGCCGCGGTCAATGAGCGGGCGCGACGGTGCCGCCGCGCAGTTGGTCCGAGCCGAAGCCAAGGAACTAGGCGCGGCGCTATCGGTGCCAATCGTGCTGTGGGATGAGCGGCTGTCGTCGGTAAGTGCGAACCGCGCGCTGATCGCTGGTGGGGTCCGGCGTAAGAACCGCAAGCAGGTCGTCGACAAGGTCGCGGCCGCCGTGATCCTTCAGTCCTGGATCGACGCAGGCTGTCCCGAGGACTGACCCCGCCGTGGAGGCGGGTAGGGTCACTCGCCATGCGGAGACCGGTTTGATGACTCGCCTCCTACGCGTGTTCCTCATCGCAGTGACGGCGTTCTTCGTCTTCACCGGCGCGGTTTTCGTCTGGTATTCCCGCCAGGTCAACCCGCCCGGAGCCCCAGGCGAAGCCATTTCAGTCACGATCCCCGAAGGCGCGTCCTCCTCCCGCATCGCTGCCATCCTCGACGCCAGGGGCGTCATTAGCAGCGCGCGCGTCTTCAAGGTGTACCTGAAGCTGCACCCCGCAAGTGGCCTCGAGGCGGGTAAGTATTCGCTGAAAAGGAGCGAGTCTTTCGGCGGGGTCATCAAGCTGCTGAAGGCGGGTCCGGAGAAGACGTTCCAGCGCCTCACGATCCCGGAAGGTTTCACCATCAAGCAGATCGCTGAGCGCGTCGGCAAGCTTCCCGGACGATCGGCCGCAAAGTTCATGGAGGCGGCGACGAGCGGTCGCATCCGGTCCGAGTTCCAGCCCGCCGGTCTCAACTCGCTCGAGGGACTTCTCTTTCCCGACACCTATTTCTTCGAGGCGGCCGACACCGAGGAGTCAATTCTGAAGCGGATGGTCGATCAGTTCGACACGATCGCGGTGGAAGAAGGACTCGGCGATGGGGCGGCGGGCTACTCGCCCTACGAAACGCTAGTAGTCGCATCCCTGGTCGAGAGCGAGGGCAAGGTCGCCGCAGATAGACCAAAGATCGCGCAAGTCATCTACAACCGTCTCAAGATCAACATGCGCCTCCAGATCGACGCAACGGTGATCTACGCGCGTGGTGGGCGTCGACCGGGCGGGCGGGTGCTCTTCAGCGATCTCAAGATCCAATCGCCGTACAACACTTACGTGGTCACGGGACTACCCCCCACGCCGATCAGTGCTGTGGGTCGAGCCGCTCTGCGCGCCACACTCAAGCCAACCACGGGGCCGTGGCTGTTCTACGTGAAGTTCGAAAAGGACGGCACGCACAAGTTCACCGAAACTCTCGCCCAGCACAATGCCGCGATCGCCGATGCCAAGCGTCGCGGGGTCAACCCGTAGCGATGCCAACCGCCACCACGCGCACGGCCGGCGTGATCGGCGATCCGGTGCGGCACTCGCTGTCGCCGGTGATTCACAACGCCGCATTCGCGGAGGCCGGTCTCGACTGGGTCTTCGTCGCGTTTGAGGTATGCGACGGCGATGCACCGGCCGCGATTGCTGGCGCACGCGCGCTCGGTATCGACGGCCTGTCGGTCACGATGCCGCATAAGGCCTCGGTGATCGCTGCGCTCGATCGCCTTTCGCCAACCGCGACCCGGCTCGGCGCTGTGAACGCGATCGTGCGCGAAGGCATCGAACTTGTTGGCCACTCGACCGACGGCGCCGGGTTGCTCGACGCGCTTTCCTACGACGAGGGGTTCAGCGCCGAGAACAAGGTCTGTGTCGTGATCGGCGCCGGTGGAGCGGCGCGCGCCGCGGTGCTCGCGCTGGCCGACGCGGGTGCCGCCGACGTTGTGGTCGTGAATCGCACGGTCGCGAACGCTGCACTCGCCGCCGCGCTCGCGGGCCGGTCGGGTCGGGTCGGCACGCAGGCCGACGTGCGCGAGGCCGATCTGGTTGTCAACGCCACGCCCATCGGCATGCTCGGCAATGGCGACGCTCCAGCGGTTGACGCGACGTTGTTTCACTCGAATCAGCTCGTCGTCGACCTGGTGTATGCACCGCCCATCACCCCAACGATTCAGGCCGCGCGCGCCGCGGGCGCGCACGCGGTGGGGGGCCTCGGCATGCTCGTGCACCAGGCCGCACACGCCTTCACGCTGTGGACGGGCCAGGAAGCGCCGCTTCCGGCGATGTCGGCCGCTGCGATGGCCGCCCTCGCGCACAGCCACCGGTGAGCGTGGCTGATCTCATCGTCGCGCTCGTCGCCGCCATCGCCGCTTTCGCAGTAGCGCCGTACGCGCAACGGCTGATCGACTCGGTTCCGCCCGATCCCCAGGATGAGCCACCTCCCGTGCCGCGAGCTGCGCCGTGGCTCGCCCAGCAGCACCGTCTCGGCGTCCTGCTCGCGCTCGTCGCAGGTGCGGTTGCGGGGCGGGCGGGCGCGGA
>JBKJQZ010000147.1:0-2591 GCA_046594835.1 Acidimicrobiales bacterium
CTTCTACAACCCGCGGCATCCCTACACGCGCGGCCTGCTGGCCTCATTACCCCGCGTCGACGGCACGCGCCTCGCACGGTTGAATCGCATCAAGGGGCAACCACCCTCGCTCATCGCGGTGCCAACGGGGTGCGCGTTCCACCCGCGGTGCAACGACGCGATGGTGCCCTCGCCTTGCGCGAACCAGCGGCCGGAGTTGCGCACCGTCGAACCGCGGCACCGCTCCGCGTGTCACTTCGCCGAGGACCTCCCGCAACTGAGCACCACCGACATCGCCGCTTCCGGTGAAGAGGATGAGGGTTCGGTGGCCGAACTATGAGTGAAGCACCCGTCCTCGAGGTCACCGATCTGGTGAAGGAGTTCCCGATCCGCGGCGGGTTACTGCAACGCGAGGTCGCGACGGTGAGCGCCGTCGCCGGTGTCTCGTTTTCCGTCGACAAAGGCAACACCCTCGGGATAGTGGGGGAGTCGGGTTGTGGAAAGTCGACAACGGGTCGCGTGCTGCTGGGCCTCATCCCCGCTTCGTCGGGTTCAGTCCGTTTTCGGGGCGAGGAGGTGGTCGGGAAGTCGAACCGCGCAATGCGGCCGCTGCGGGCACAGATGCAGATCGTGTTCCAGGACCCGTATGCCTCGCTGAACCCGCGGATGACGGTGCGCTCGATCATCGAGGAGCCGATGCGTATCCACGGCATCGACAAGACTGAGCGCGCGTACCGCTTTTCGACGTTGATGGATCGGTGCCACCTCAAGCCCGAATTCGGCAACCGCTATCCGCACGAGTTCTCTGGCGGCCAACGCCAACGCATCGGCATCGCGCGCTGCCTCGCCCTTGAGCCCGAACTGGTAGTGCTCGACGAACCTGTCTCCGCGCTGGACGTATCGATCCAAGCCGGCGTGGTGAACCTGCTTGAGGATCTGCAAGACGAACTGGGCCTCGCCTATGTCTTCATTGCCCACGACCTGTCGGTGGTGCGCCACATCTGTGACGAAGTCGCCGTCATGTACCTGGGCAAGATTGTCGAGATCGGGGCGCGGGCCACTGTGTATGAGACACCCATGCATCCATACACGCAGGCGTTGCTGTCGGCGGTGCCGGTACCCGACCCGCGCAAGGAACGGCAGCGCACGCGCATCGTGTTGCAGGGTGATCCTCCGAGCCCGGTGAACCCCCCGTCGGGTTGCCGGTTCCGTACTCGCTGTTGGAAGGCACAGGACATCTGCGCCGAGCAGGAGCCGGAGCTGAAAGACCACGGTAACGGCCAGCAGGTCGCTTGCCACTTCGCCGAGGTGGCCGCAGTTATTTAGTCCGTCGCGAGGTGAGCGACGCTGCGCGGTCCGTAGGGCCGCAGGGTGACCACGGTGCGATCCGGGAGGACGAGGCGCACGCGCCCGAGCGGGGCTGACGCGAGGGACGCTCCGCTGTCGTAGGTCCAGTCCGCGATCACGCGGCCCGGTCGGGCCAACCCGCGGCTCGCTTTTAGCGCGACAAGCCGTCGATCAGTGACGACGAGTACGAAGCCCACACGGGGCACCGACGTGCCGCGTGCTCGGCGCCGCTGCGTAGCTATGACGCGGTCGGCGTCGACGAGCTGTTCGCCCTGCTCGAGTGCGAGCGCAATCGCGGTGCGATGTCGGTGGGCCCAGCGCGTCACCTCCTCACGGTAGGTCTGACGGACGCACTCAAATGGGAATAAGAGCGAGGTGCAAAAACTCACGTACTGGCTCGTCGTGCTCGCTCTTGCCGTGTTGACCTTCGCCGCCTTCCGTTTCACCGTCATGCACGGCTGGACCGCGCAGGGGATGTACGGCTTGTTCGCGACGTTGGCGTCGTTCGCGGTGCTGCTTGGTTACGGACTGTCGATGCGAGACCGCGACCGGCGCTCGCCTCCGATCGCGCGGTAACGCCACGAGTCGCCGGTCAACCAGACCAGCAGCGAAGATGGCGTGGTGGCCACCATGTTCGAACGCGTCGGCGGCAAGCCTTGGTTCGACGCACTGACGCAGCGCTTCTACGCCGGCGTCGCCGGGGATCCCGTCTTGCGGCCCATGTACGACGACGATCTGAGTCAGGCGCGTGAGCACTTGCGCGGCTTCCTGATCCAGTACTGGGGCGGACCGGGCGACTACAGCGACGCCCGCGGGCACCCCCGCTTGCGCATGCGTCACGCTCCCTTCGCCATCGGCGCGGCCGAGCGCGACGCCTGGTTCGGGCATATGGCCGATGCGGTCATCGCCGGAGGCCTTGACCCGGAAGACGAGCAAACAATGCTGGCCTACTTCGCGTCGGCGGCCACCCACCTCATTAACCATGAGTGACGTCGCTGCCCGTCGAAGTTTTTCGGGCCCGAGTCTGGAACCGGACGGTCGTTTCGCTACACTCGCCGCCCCACGTCGAAGTGGCGGAATAGGCAGACGCGCTAGCTTGAGGGGCTAGTGCCCGAAAGGGCGTGGGGGTTCAAGTCCCCCCTTCGACACGCTGTGATGTTGCAAGACATCGAGACCGTCCGAACCATCTTTGGGTTCGCTCGTTTTGTTTTTGGGTTTGTGGTTGGTAGCCGCGGGTGGGGTCGATCGTGAGTTCGGTGAGGAGT
>JBKJQZ010000227.1:0-23635 GCA_046594835.1 Acidimicrobiales bacterium
TAGCCAAGACAGAACGACATGTCGATCTCCTTGGCGACCGCGAAGAACGGCATGATCGTGTCGGCCTCCATGCACACGCCGACAACGGTCACCTTCGTCTTGGCCGGCGCCCACTGCAGGATGTTATTGAGGATGCCGGGCACACCGATCGCCTCAAATACGTGCAGCGACTTGCCCGCGCCCGCACGTGTCCAGGCGTCCCACGACGTTTCCGCGTTCGGGTCGACGGCTTCGGTCGCGCCCATCGTCACCGCCATCTCACGACGCTTGGGCGAGAAGTCCGCGGCGATGATCGTCTCGATGCCCTTGACCTTGAGCCCCGCGATGATGGCGAGGCCAACCGGTCCGCAACCAAGTACGAGCGCGCCCTCGCCCGGCTTGATGTTCGAACGATTCACGCCGTGCATGCCAACCGCCATCGGCTCGGTGAGCGCCGCGAGCTTGGGGTCAAGTCCGTTGGGCACTTCCACGAGCATCGGCGCCGAAAGGATCATGCGCTCGGCGTAGCCACCCATCACCGAGTTTGAGTACACGATCGGCTGGATCATCGTGGGGCCGCCAAGGAGGATCGGGATCGACGTAACGACGGTCCCCTCCTTGAAGGTCTGCGTATCGGGGCCAGCCTCGAGGACGCGAGCGGAGAACTCGTGGCCCATCCACACGTCTTGCGCGAGATCCACAGAGGGGCTGGCCAGCTCGCCCATCATTCCCATGCCCTTCATCTCTGCCCCGAGCTTCATCATTGAACCGCCGTGCTTGGCAAAGTGCAGGTCGGACCCGCAGATGCCGCAGGCACAAACCTCGACCAAGACCTGACCCGCCTCGGGCTTTGGTTCCGGAGCGGCCTCGTTGACGTAAATCGTCCCGTCCTTGAGTGCGGCTGCCCTCATCTATTTCCCTGCCTTCTCGTCTTCTTTTTCCTGCACGTGGCTCTGGATCGCGTTCATCATCGCCTGTCCGGCGCGACCAAACAGCTCGCCGCGCTTGGCCGTGGCCCAGTCGTGCGACACGCGCGGCGCGTTGAGCTGACCCTGGAAGTGAGGGATGACCTTTTCGGCGAAGAGGCGGTAGCAATTCTGCGTGCGCTCGGGCGACGCCCAGTCGTGGCCGAGCATGAGGAACGTGCCAAAGCCGCCGGACTGTTCGATGAGTCCTTCAATGTATTCGATGGCGTCATCGGGGGTCCCGATCACGCACGACGGCGAGTTCGCGTACGCCTCGACGTATTCGCGCTCGCTCGTGTTCGCGTCGACCTTCTCCGCCAGCGGAACAAAGCCGGCACCGCCACCGAAGTAGTCAGCGAAGCCGCGCAGGCCGTAGAGGCAGTCGTCGATCGCCTGGTCGCGTGTCTCGGCGATGTGCATCGTGCCGAGGATGCGCCAGCTCTTGCGGTCGGGCGTGGGCCCGCCAACCTTTTCGGCCTGCTCGGTCACCACTTCCCATGCCTTGCCGACCGCCGCGAAACCGTCGGCCATCTGCATCGAGAGCGACAGCAGTGACGCGCCGTGCTGACCGGCCAGACGCGGGCCCGATGGTGTGACCATCGCGGCCACCGCGATCTCCGGATGCGGCCACGTGTACGGACGCACCTGCAGGCGACAGTCGTTCATCACAAACCAGTCGGTCTCGCGCGACACGGGCTCTTCGCTGGTAAACAGCGCGTAAATCGCCTCGAGCGACTCCTCCATCATGCGGCGCTGGTTCACCGGATCGATGCCCATTTGGTACGCGTCGGTCGGCAGCGCGCCGGGACCGGTGCCGAAGATGCAGCGGCCGCGGGTCATGTGATCGAGCTGCACCCAACGATCGGCGACGAGCCACGGGTGGTGATAGGGCAACGACGTAACACCGGTGCCGAGCTTGATGTTCTTGGTCCGCTGCGCGGCGGCCGCGATGAAGATCTCGGGCGAACCGATCAGCTCGTAGCCACCGGAGTGATGCTCACCGAACCACGCTTCGTCGTAGCCGTACTTGTCGAGCCACTCGGCACGATCGAGGTCGTACTCGTAGGCGAGCGTCGGGCTCTGGCCGACGGGATGAAACGGAGCGAAGAACGCACCGAACTTGAGGGGCCAATCCTGGGGCACTGTTGTCTGCTTTCCGTGGACGCTGCGGTTAGAGGGAGTTGAGGAATTGAATGAGTCCGGCGTTGGTCTCGGCAGGCTTCTCCTGCTGCACCCAGTGGCCAGCGTCGTCGATCAGAAGATCACCGCGATGATCGCTCAGCGCGTGATGGCCGACGCTCGGACCGCCCATCGCGATGACGGGGTCCTGCGCGCCCGCAATGAAGTACGACGGCACTTCGATCTTGACCCCGTCGAGTTGGGGCGTGAGCTCCCAGTTGCGGTGGAAGTTCCGGTACCAGTTGATACCACCGGTGAAACCGGTCTTGGAGAACGTGTCGACGTACACGTCGATCTCGGCCTGCGTGATCCAGTCAGGCAGCTCCGCGGGAGGCTCGGGCATGCGATCGACGAAGCCGCGCTCGTCCTTCTTGTTGAAGTTTGGGTCCATCAGCGCGGACGAGCCATCGGCGGTCATCTTCGTGCCCAGCAGCAGACGCGTCATCGTGGCCCGCGTGTCGCGGGCCAACTCCGCGTCGGCCGGACCAACGTCTTGGAAGTAGAGGATGTAAAAGAACTGGTCGTCGGGGATCACCATCCGCAGGCCGGCGACCACCGACACCGGTCCACGCGGCATGTGGGGCACGCTCATGTTCACCAGCGCCCGCGTGTAGTCGGGCTTGAGCTGCGCGAAGTGTGACGCCACGAACGAACCCCAGTCGTGGCCCACAATCACCGCGTCTTTCTCGCCCAGCGCGTCGAGCACCCCGGCGAGGTCGTCGGTGAGGTGCGTGATGTCGTAGTCCGTAATCTCACTCGGGATCGACGAGCCGCCGTAGCCACGCTGGTCGGGCACGATCACGCGGTAGCCCGCTTCGGCGAGCGGCGCGATCTGGTGACGCCAGGAGAAGGCCAACTCCGGGAAGCCGTGCGCGAGCAGCACCGCGGGACCAGCGCCCGCATCGAGCACGCGCAGCGCGACGCCGTTCGTCTCGATTATGTGTTCGGCGACTTCAGGCATTGACGGAGTCCTCCTTGGACAACGCGGCAAGTAGTTTTTGACGCGACGGGCCGACGACCGTGTCGGGCACCGGGTACTTCTCAGGGTGGGCCATCACGTCGGCGATGCGCTCCATGATTACTGGGTCGCTCATCATCTCGCTCGGGAGCGACAGCAAGTTGAAAAAGCGTGCGAAGGCGCGGCCGATCACAGGGTCCGTTTGCGCGGCGACGAACATCGCGCGCATCGGGTTCATCTCGTCCTTTTTCGGCCCGGCGGCGCCGCCGCCTAGCCCAAGACCCTTCGGGTCGGCGCCGGCCTTGTCCATTAGCACCGAGATGTCGAACCAGGGCTCGACCTGTTCCTTGCACGCCTTCTCGTAGGCGACAGCGCGCGCCGCGGCGTCGTCGCCTTCGGCCTCGAGCGCGTCCGCGATGAGCGTCGCCTGGACCATTGCCAGCGAACAGCCGCGGCCGTAAAGCGGGTTGGTGCAGGTGTGGGCGTCGCCCACTACGTGAAAGCCGAGCACCTTTGGCGTGCCGTCGTCAGCGGTGAAGTTGCGTAGACGATTGAGCAGGCCGCCCATCACCTTGACCTCGGTGCGCGGCTCGGGCGCTCCGTCCTTGAAGAACAAGTCTGGGCCCGGCAGCAGCGAGCACGCCTTGTCGAAGCGGTCGGCGTCGGCAAGCGCGTGGCGCAGATCGGCGTCGTCGCTGCGGATGCCGAGCGTGACCGACATCGTGCCGGCGTCTCCGGGAATTCCGAGGAACTTCACGAACCCGAGGTCCCCACCGAGCTTGGCTTCGGTGAGGTCGAGCCCACCGGGCCACGAGTACCAGCGCGACACGTACATGATCCCGGACTCCACGATCTTCTCGTCGATATCGACGTCGATCGCCTGGAGTAGTTCGGGAATGTTCGCCCGGCGACCACCGGCGTGCACTACGAGGTCGGCGTAGATCTCGCGGCCGTCTTCGAGCGCCACTCCCACAACGCGTGGAATGCCGTCAATCGCTTCGCCCGCTATGAGTGACGCGACACCGGCATCGGTGAGCGCAGTGACGTTCGGCTCGTGCACAACTGCGTTGCGCAGCGCCCACTCAAAGGTTGTGCGGCGAATGATCATGACCTTGAGGTCTTCGTCGCCCGGCTGGGGCTCACCGAGCGCCCCACCGGCGCCGGGCATGTCGAAGCCGCCGGCCTCGTGCAGCTTCTCGAGGACGTCAGGGAAGCGGTCGCGCAGGATTACGAGGATGCGGGCGAGGAAGCCGTGGGTCTGGTGGACCTGCGGCGCCCCGCGTCGCGGCGCGTCGAACGCTTCTTCTGCGTTCGCGGTTGCCGGAAGCGGGTCGCGCTCGAGCAGCGTCACCTTGTGGCCGTTGCGGTTCAGCGCGAGCGCGGCACCGAGACCACCGATGCCCGCGCCGACGATTGCGACGTGCTGCTGCTTCCCCATCCGCAAACTCCTTGGTAACACTTGTTGCCAAAATCTACGTTATGGTAACAGGCGTTGCCAACCTCACGTAGTGCGACCGTTCGCCGCGACGTCCGATGGGTGGGTCTGTCCCCTGAGGAACGCCGAGAGGCACGCCGGACCCTCCTGGTGGAGGCTGGCTTCAACCTGCTCGGAAACGTGGGAACCGCGGGCACGACGGTACGCGCCGTGTGCCAGGAAGCCGAGCTGAACGCTCGCTACTTCTACGAGAGCTTCGACGACATCGACGCCCTGCTCATTGCCGTCTACGACCACGTGGCCACTGGCCTTGCGGCGGCGCTCGCCGATGTGCACGTGCCCGTCGGCATCGACCCGATCAAGGGCGCTCGGCTCGGCATGGACGCGCTCGTCGGCTTCATCGACGAAGACCGCCGACGCGCGCGTGTCTTGTACGTCGAGGCGCTCGCCAACCTTGCGCTCGCCCGCCACCGTCTCGCCTTGGACCAAGAAGTCGTCACGTCGATCGAGGCCCGCGCCATCGAAGCCGCCGGTTCATGGCCCCAGGGCGAACAGGTCGGCCGAGTCGGCGCCGCGATGCTCGTCGGCGGACTCGGCGAAGTGCTGCGCGACTGGGTCGAGGGCCGGATCGATGTGAGCCGCGCACAACTCGTCGACGACCTCGCCGTGCTGTCTGTCGCGTTGGGCGCGGCCACAGACCAGATCGCCCGGCGCCGCGCCAAGAAGCGCTGAGCGCTAGCGGTTCCCGCGCTGACGCAACGTCGTAATCGACGCCGCGCCGACCGCCACGATCGCAAGACCGAGCAATATGACCCGCTCCGCCCCGGCGATGCCGGCACCGCCCTCGTTCGCAGTTGTGGTGATCGCAAGATCGGGCGCTGACGTGTTCGTCGTTGCCTCAGTCGTGGGCGGTGCGTTGATGACTGCGGTCGTGTCAGTGGTGCCTTCGAACGGGGCGGGCGTAAACGGCGGGCTATCGATCGGTGAGAAAAAACTCGGCGCAGAGTCGGGGGTGGGTTCAGGCGCGGGGACCGTTGTGTTTGTGACCGCGGGCGGGTCCGCTCCATCGACGCTCAAGACCGGCGCTGGGTTCGCCGAGCCCTCGGCGCCGTTCCAGTGCGCTTCGTTGCCATTCGAGTAGTGCTGATCGACAACGAACTTGTACTTCCCCGCCGAGGATGTGGTGCGAATGCGCAGGGGGAACTGCTCCGTCGGAGTTACGAGCTCCTGGCCCGAGGCCATGCCGATCCAGGTCACGAGCGTGCGGGGTGGGCTCGCTGCGTTCGACATCGTGCACGTGTAGCCCGCAGGCGCCAGACACGACAGCACGCGAAACCCGTCGGGCACGGTGAGCACAAGCTTGTCGTTGTAGCCGACGACCTCCTCAACCGGAGCGTTAACCGTGATGTCGATATCGGTGTTGCCAGGCACACTCGTTTTGTCGAGCGTGGCGTGGGCGGCGGCCACGCCTGCACCGAACGCCGCCGCCAACAGCACCGTTCCCGCGAAGGCCGCAATTCGCTTCATCGCCAACTCTCTAGTCGGTCCGCGAGCCAATGTGGTTACGCGTCCGCCCGAAGCGCCACCAAAGCCATGTCACAAACGCCGCGAAAGCGACACCGGCAACCAGAACGCGCGTCCGGTCAGGCGCGCCCGGGCTCGTGGATAGCCGCGCAACTGCGGGCGTCCACTGGATCGTCCCGGTCAGCGCGTGGACGGTCGGGCCGTCGGCACGGATCGCGATCGACCAGCGTGTCGTCGCCCTCCTCGACACGTCTGCGGGTGGCGCCTCCGGGAGTGCCGCGCGATCGTCGAGCCACGTGAGCACGCTGTCGCGTACGGCGCGCCAACGCGGTGGCTCGTCGATGCCAACGAGTCCGTTGGGCGACTCGCCTCGCGAGACACGCGTGAGCGCCCACGTCGGGCTCGCGTCATTGACCTCGAGCACGTTGGTGCCGGCGCGCACGACGGGTTCACCCTCGCGGCCGAGCACGGTGATCGTGGGGCTTCCCATAGCGAGGCTGAACGCAGGCACGCGCCCGCTCACGATCGCGAAGCGGTCCTTGAACTTCGTCGTAGAACTGAGCGTGGCCACGTACACGCCCTGGCGCGGCAGCGTTGCGACGTCGCCGCGCACCGAAACGTCGTCGCCGCCAAGACGGAACGGCACCATCCACGGGACGGACAGCCCACTGCGTTGGGTTGCCTGCGCGTCAGCCGGATGGAGCCGGTGATCAAACCAGCCCCATGCGTGGCCGGCGCTCACACGCACCCATCGCACCGCGCCGTCATTGTCGGTGGGCCCCTCGGTTGTGCCGAAGGGCGACGACGTTTGCGCAAAGTCGCGGCTGCCAACGTCGGCGTCGACGCCGTCGGGACCGATGCGCAGGAACGCGCGGCCGTCGTCGCCCAGCACCTCGAGCGGTCGATCCGTTTTGTTCTCGGCGACGAGTTGGTCAGCGATGCTGTGGCGCACCTGGACCACTACGCCGGTCGGCCACGCTGGAGCGACGGCGCGGATGCGCACGACCTGTCGGTTCGCAGTCTCGCCGGTATGCGCAGACGCGGGCGCGTGGGTGCAGACGATCGACACGACCGCGGCGGCCGCCGCGACCGCTACGAGGCGCGGCGACGCCGCCACGAAGCGGCACCGGCGCCACGAGCCGTCGCGCCAAGCCCGGCAAGCACCGCGCCCAACATCGCGAGCGCGGCGAGCGCTTGACCGGTGCGGGGCAGCCGGTTCGGCGCGGCGCGCGTGACGCCACCCGACGCCGACGCTCCGCTCGGTGCCGCTTCGACCGACTTGTCCGCGACCCGTGCGCCCGACGCCTGCGCGAACGCGATGTTGCCAGCCGGATCGGCCACGTACCCGGGCACGCTGGCCGTGCCAACGAACACCTGCGCACCAACCGAGGGCACGATCGTGCCGTCACTCGCCTTGCGGTTCACGAACACGAGATACGGACCCGGCGGCAAAACGGCGGGATTCGCCGGCACCGCGACGGTGACGCCCTTCGCGTCCCGCCCGGTGATCGCGAGCGACACGGTGCGACCGTCGGCGTCGACGAGGTGGGTCTCAGCCGTGTTGCGCATGATCACGACCGAATCGATACCGCTCGCATTGTTAAGGCCAACCGTGAGCGCCGAACCGCGTCCAACTATCGACGGCACGCTCGTGATCGACGGGCGATCACTACGACCGATGTAGGGCGGCGAAAAGATCTCGAAGCTGGCGTCGCGATTGTTGTTGCCGAAGTCGCGAATCCCGGGAATATCGGGGTTGTCGTGGACGAATGTGTAGCCGTTCGGGATCGGCGCGTGGCCGCCCACGAGCACGCGTCCGTCGGGGAGCAACATTGCGGTGTTGTGATAGGTCCGGCCCTGTGATGCGACAGCCATCTTCTTCCACGTGCCAGTGGTGCCATCGGCCGAGGGAGTGAACAGTTCGGCTTGCCGAATGGGTTGCTCGGTCCCGGGCAACAGCACTTCGTCGACGTCCGCGCCGCTGAAGGCCATGACCGTGCCATCGGGCAAGGGGACCGCGGTGGAGTACCAGCGTGCGTTGTTCATCGCTCCAGTTGGGTGCGTCGTGAACTTCTCGGTGCCGTCAGCGCCGATCTTCACTTCACTGATGCGACTATCGCTCATGGCGAGGTAACTGCCCGGCGACGTCCCGAGGATGCCGCCGCCGGTAAGAAAGCGCGCCGTGTCATACGGCGGGTCCAATCGAAGCGCCGCAGAGAACGTGGAGCCGCGGAAACCGGGCGCGAGCGAACCAACGCCCGGCACGCCCACGTTGCGCCATTTCGCAACGCCAGCCGGCGCCTTCGGGTCATAAACCGACGCAAAGTTCCACAGCACCTCGTCAACCGATTGACCGAGCGGATTGAAGACCTGACCGGCGGCGTCGTAGAAGACCTTGCCGTTGGGCAGCAGGTGCAAACGCGGGAACAGCGGCAATGACTTGGCCCCGTCCACATTCTCGGTCCACGTGTTACTCGCGACGTCGTAGGTCTCGGTCGGGCGCACGTTCGCTCCCGAGTCGAGGGGCGCGTCGGGGTAGATCGGCTTGATCAACTTGGTCACCCCACTCGCGACGAACAGCGAGCCGTCGGCGAGGGTCACCATCGAGGGGTACCAGCGACCGTGGTGCATCGGAGCCGCCTCGTGCCACGTGTTGTCGGTGGGATCGAAGATGCGGGTGGCGCGCACGCCCTCGAGTTCGAGCGCACCGACGCCGCCAAGACCAAGCGCCGGGTCGTTGTAGTAGTCGGTACCACCCACGGTGAGCACGCGCCCGTCGGGCAGCAGCTTCTGGTCGGCGCAGAACAGCGTGGCCAGATGGCTGTTCGGGTCGTGGTCAGGCAGCGGCGTGAGCGGGTGTGGCGTCTTGTTCACCACACCGCTCGAGTTCGCCGGCGGGGTCCACTTCGACGCCTTCGGGTCGGTCAGGTTCAGCGAGAGGATGCGGTTCTCATCAACGACGGTCTTGTCCGCGCCTTGCGGGACTGAACCGAGCGGGATGTTCTCGGTGCCCTCGAGTGAGTTCCAGTAGAGGATGCGGCCGTCGGGCAGCGCTACCACCGACGCTCCCGCGGGCAAACACGAGAGCTGCCCCTTCCCGTCTGGCACACAGCCCGTGTAGTCGCGTGTGAAGCCGTCCTCCCGAAACGGGGCGGTAAAGCCGCCGAGCGTGGAGTCGACGGCCGGCGCCGCGAACGCGGGTGTGAACACTGAACCCGCTACCACGGACGACGCCGCCCAAATAACGACCATCGGTCGCATGAGGTCTCCCCCTCCTGCTGCGTGTCGGACGCGCTCGGACCCTACCCCCCTCAGAACGCGAAAGGGCCCCGCCCAGGGAGGCGGGGCCCTTTCTGATGGAGCGCTCAGCGCTTACGAGGCGCGGCGGCTCCGGTCGGCCACGAGGGGACGATTCGGCCTCGTTGCCGTCGCCTTCTTCGTGGACTTCGTTGCAGCGGGGACCACTGCGGTGACGGGTGCGGCCTCGACGGCAGCGACGTCGCTGTACTGGTAGTTGGTGATGAGGCTCACGGCCACCACGGCAACGCCAACACCGATGTAGAGCGCAGTAAGGCCGCCGTCGGTGTCAGAGAAACCAAGCGCGAACGGCGCCGTGAACAGCAACGCGGCGGCGAGGTAGTCGCCCGCGGAGTGCAGCGTGAAGGGCAGCACCTTTGCGATGCCGAGGGGGTACTTCGTGAGCGCGCTGACGAGCAGCACGACCGCTCCGACGATGAGGCCCGTCGCCATAGCGAGGCCTGAGCCACCGACGACAACGGCCGCTACAACGAGCAGCGTGCCGACGGCGTAGTCGGCGACGCCGTGCAGCCAAGCGGGAAGTAAACGAACGATCGACATGAGGAATTGCTCCTACCGGGTGGGGGGATTCGGTAGTAGTTCTCCGACCCTCACGCACTCGGGGGATGGAATGTTTTCAATGACCATCCGACGCGCCCCGACGCGTCGTATCGGGCTACCGCTTCGGGTCGCGCAATTGCTTACGCAGCGCTGGGGACCCCGAGACGCTGGAGGGTAGGGCCCATCATCTCGAGAAAGTTGTCGCAGTAGAAGCGCTGACGCACCTCGTCGTTGCAATCAGCGAGTGAATTGTCGAATCGACCGAGCGGGTTGCGGCCACCTTCGACGTGTGGGTAGTCGCTCGAGAACATCGACATCTCGGGGCCCGACTGCTCGGCGATCCAGCCCGCGTCCTCGTGCGGGTAGGGCGTGACCTTCAACTGACGGCGCAGGAACTCGCTCGGCTTCAACGACAGCTTCTGCAGCCGCTCCTCGTTCTTGATGAACGCAGTCGCGCTCGAATCAAGCGAGCGCATCAGGCCGGGCAGCCACGAGCCACCCTGTTCGATGACGCCCCACTGGAGCGCGGGAAAGCGATCGAAGACGCCGTCGATCACGAGGGTCGCGAGCGTCTGCATCACCGGGTACTGGATCGCCATGTAGCTGACGCTGCGGAAGTTGCCGTCGCCCCCGTGGAAGTCGGGCACGGGCGGTAGTCCGTTCTCGAAATACATCGGATCGAGCAGCCGCCCACCACCACCGACGTGGAACACGATCGGCACGCCTGCGTCTTGCGCGGTGGCCCACACGCGATCGAGGCCGATGTGCGACGGGCTGTGGCTGGCGGGGCACGAGCTGGCGATCATCAACGCCGCCGCGCCTTGATCGATCGCTTCGGACGCCATCGCGCCAGCGCGGCCGAAATCGACCAGCGGCACGTAGCAGACCGGCAGCAGGCGCTGGTCGACGGTGCAGAACTCGGTGAGCGCACGGTTGTGGGCGCGGGCGAGGCCGTAGGCGTACTCGTGATCGGCTTCGTGCTCCGCCTTCTCGAGCGCGCCGTTCGCGAATGTGTTGAAGACGAGCTGGCTGGCGACACCGAGCAGGTCGAGCGCCTTCGGTCGGTCCTCGGCAATGAAGCTGCCCGTGGCCTTCCAATTCTTGCGCAGCATGATCTCTTCTTCGTCGCGCGCCCGAAACTCGGGATCCGCGTGGCGCCCGCGGAAGTGGTCGATCAGATCGGCCTCGCCGGGCGCGACGTTCATCACATACAGCGGAGGAATGCGATCGCGGATGGCCGGGTCGGCGTACGGGATGAAGAAATCTGGCGTTTCGACCACATGGGCGTCTGCGTCGTGAACGACACGATTTTCCGGTACGTACGGCATGTCCCGAGGCTATGCCCAACAGACACCAAACGCTCCGAGGAAAGGGGCTTTCCCGCGCCACAGCCCGGTACGGTGCAAAGCATGCTTCGTCGTCGGGTGTTCGGCTTGTTAGCGGTACTCGGCGTAGGAGCATGCAGCGTGTGGGGCGTTGCGGCGTTCGCGAGTCCCTCGCAGTCGCCGGCGACCGAATTCGTGCACTGCGACAGGGGTGCCACGTGCATCGCGCCGGCCGCACGCCTCGAACGTCCCTAAGGCGCGACTGCTAGATCGCGAGTTGTAGCTCGCGCACACCAAGTCGGGCGCGTGCACTGTCGACGAGATCGTCGGTCCAGTCCAAGCGCCGCAGCGTCCGTTCCAGGGCGCGGTCGACCGCCGCACCGCCTTGCGCCCGGCACCATTCGACGACCTCCCACGCCAGCGCGGCGTGGCGATCCTCGTCGGACGCGAGTGCGCGCGCGGTGGCCCCAATCTCCGCTGCACTGTGCGCGCCGCGGTCACGAAGGTGTTCGGCGGAGTTCGCCTCGCTAATGCAGCCGTCTAGCAGTGACGCCGTCGCCAGCTTCACGAGGTGGCGTCGTCGCGACCACCAGAAGCGTCCCGCAACCCTTCGGCCGGCGATCTCGGGAAGCGCCCCGAGGGCGAAGGTACGACCCAGCAAGCGGGACGCGACCTCAAGGCACCGCTGCGCATGACGAATTTCATCCAGCGCCGCTTCGTGTGCACCCGCCACGAGATGTGTTGGCGCGCCCACCGCGGCGAGATGCAGCGCGAGCTCGGCGAAGGCGGGAACCGACGCGGCCTCGGATCGCGCGTCACCGAGCCAGAGCGAGGCGACTCGCGCGCGGGCCTCATCAGGCACGTCGCCATACCCAGCATCGCGGTTTGGGCCAAGATCGATTACGTCGGGGAGCATGAGTCCTCGCCGCAGGCGACGACGATATGGGCGGCCACACACGACTATCGCGGTGGGCGGAGGACCCGAGGTGGTCGACGTAGTCGTCGGCGAGGAGGACGACGACGATGTGGATTCGCCCGATGATGAACCAACCCCAGCGCACCCGACGCGTCCGACGGTGGAGCTCGTCGTGGTCGCTCGGCGTTGGGTTGTTCGGGTGGTGCGACGCGCGGTTGACGGCGGAGCAAGAGGCACGCTCGTCTGTGTGGTCGGGACGGTTGTTGTGTCCGTCGTTGTCGTCGACGCCCTAGTAGTGGTTGGGTCAACGTCGTTGGATGCGCTGTCGGAACTGCACCCGCCCACTCCGAGCGCAGCGACCACCGTCATCGCCACGCCGCTTTTCCGTCTGCTCATGTCGCCCCCTTGTGTGCGTGAGCTGAAGGCTACGGCGGGAGCGCCGCTTCAGCTTCGACGATCTCGGCGCTGAACTTCGAGGTCGCCACACTCACCGCCGCCGCGAGGACCGCAACCGCGCCGACCAACTGCACGGGTGCAAGCGACTCATTGAGGATCAAGACGCTGAGGATCACGGTGAAGACTGCTTCGGTTGTGAGCACGACCGTTGCGCGTGACGGGCCGAGCAGGCCGAGGCAGGTGAACATCATGCCGAACGCGACCGCGTTTGCCGCGCCGTTCACGAGTAGTTCAGGCCAGTGCCCCGCGGTGGCTGCGTAACCGGCGCCGAGGAGCGCTCGCAGCGTGAACGACGCGCTCGCGCCTAGCGCGACCCACGCGCCGGTGACCATCGCGTCGGACTTCTTGCTCAGGCGCGCGCCAACGGTGACGTACAGCGCAAACGTCGTCGCCGAGCAGAGGGCGAACACAACGCCGAGGCGCTCGATATCCACGCCACCCGTGGCGCCTGCGACAAGCGCGGACCCCCCGATCGAAAGCGCGAGCGCGCCGACGATGCGACGCGACGGGCGTTGCCTCGTCCGAATGGACTCGATCACGGTGACGATCGCCGGGTAGACGTAAAACAGCAGCGTCACCGTCGCAGCAGAGCCGCGGGAGATGCCGGCGAAGAAGAACGACGACTCGGTCATGTACCCGATTGCGCCGAGCAGGAAGATGCCAAGGCGCTCGCCCTTCACGGGCAGCACCGACTTGCCACGCGCCGCGGTCAACAGCACGAGGATCGCGCCGCTGACGAAGAACCGGATGCTGAGCACGGTCGTGGACTTGAGCCCGGCGTCCGCGAGTCGGCTTCCGAAGATGACCGTGAATGCGTACCCAAACCCCGCTGCGGCGCCGGCGGCGACACCCAAACGAGCGCTGCGCTGGTCACTCGTCATCCGCGACAGCCAAGCACGCGGGAATTCTTGACCAATTTGGTCGGTTATTGTGGGACGTCCGCACAAGAGGAGATTCAAATGGCACTGCGACTGGGCGACGAAGCCCCCGACTTCACGGCCGAGACCACCGAAGGCACGATCAATTTCCACGAATACCTCGGTGACTCCTGGGGCGTGCTCTTCAGCCACCCGAAGGACTACACGCCGATCTGCACTACCGAGCTTGGCTACGTGGCGAGCATCAAGGGCGATTTCGACAAGCGCAACGTGAAGGTGATCGGTCTGTCCGTCGACACCCTCGAAAACCACGAGGGATGGGCCAACGACATCAAGGAGACCCAGGGCCACGCGCCCAACTTCCCGATCATCGCCGACGGCGATCGCAAGGTCTCTGATCTCTACGACATGATCCACCCGAACGCGAACGACACGCTCACCGTGCGTTCCGTCTTCGTCGTCGGGCCCGACAAGAAGGTCAAGCTCACCTTGACCTATCCCGCGTCTACCGGCCGCAACTTCAACGAGTTGCTGCGCGTGATCGACAGCCTGCAACTCACGGCCAAGCACAAGGTGGCCACGCCGGCGAACTGGGAACAGGGCCAAGACGTCGTGATCGGCTCAGCCGTCACCGACGACGAGGCGAAGGAACTGTTCGGCGAATGGAACGCAGTAAAGCCCTACCTTCGCGTGGTGCCCCAACCCGGCGCGTAGCGCCTACAGGTTGCGTAGGCGGATACCGCTGAAGTCGGTATCCGGAAGCGTGATCACCTGATTCCACAAAGCTTGGAGGTCGGTAACGATGCGCAATTCGTTACCGGCCTCTTTGTGTTTACGAAGCAGGTCACCCACGGGCGACACGTCGATCGGATCGACGGTTTCGTCCGTGATCCATCCCCCGCCGCCCGTCGCGCGGGAACCAATACCGAAACGAGTGCCACTCGTCATCGGCCCACACGAACTGGTCACGCGGCACAAAGCGCGTGAGAGTCGACTCTTCGCTGAAGTGGTAGAGGTAGCCCGACATGTTGTTTCCTGGACGATTCTGGCCTGCGCTCGCCGACGGCTCACTGAAGGTCGCGTACCGCCGCCAGAAGAAGGCAACGGTGAAGCCCGGAGGCACGCTCAACTCACCGGGTGGCCTGCTCGCGATCGACGCAGTGGATGCCGTCACCGAGAGCGACATCAGCGAAGCCGACGCGATCGAGGCGGGCCACGAAAGCCGCGCTGAACTGATCGCGTCGCTGCGGCCCGAGGGGACGCTGTACCGCATCCAGTTTCACCGCGCCGGCGACGACCCGCGCAGGGCGTTGCGCGCCGACGCCGCGCTCGACGACGCGACGCTCGCGATTATGCGCAAGCGGCTCGCGTCGATGGAGTGGGCCGAGGCGGTGTTGTGCGTGATCCGAGACAACCCACGAGTAGTCAGCACCGAACTCGCTCCACTCGTCGGCATGGAACGTCCCGACTTCAAACTGAAGGTCCGTCGCCTCAAAGCCTTGGGACTAACGGAGAGCTTTAGCCCTGGCTACGAGATCTCGCCGCGCGGGCTGGCCGTGCTTTCGGCGCTGTTTCCAAAATAGAAACGATGCCGCCCGCTTCGAGGAGCGCAACGAAGGCCTCGTTGATGTTGCGGGCAAGACCCTCGGGATCAGCGACGGCGGCCGGGTCGATGACCAGGCCGCAGTCCATGAAGCCGTTGTTGCTAATCGTCGTGAGGTTCGCCGCCGTTCCGGCAACGGGGCCGAGCGGAATAAGCGAGAGGACCTTCGCGCCAGCCATGTAGGTCTGGAAGTTCGCGCCGCGCAGGTTCGAGGTGGCGATGTCGATCTTGCCGGCCTGTTCGCGCGCGACGCGCGTCGTGACCGACGTCGGCAACAAGTTGGCCAGACCCGCAATCGCGCCCATCGCGCCGCGTCCGCTGACCCCGCTTCGCTTGGCGGCCATGAGCTCTTGGAGCTGCGCGAAGCGGTCGGCGGCCGACGCGGGGGCGCCGGGCACGCGCAGGGGGACCGGCGTAAACGAGTTGCCACCCATGCCCTTGTCCGAGCGGGTGCTGACCACGAAGGTCATGTTGAGGACTTCGACATCGACGTCGCGCTCGGCGTGGTACGCCAGCGCGCCGATCGCCGCGCCTGCGACGAAGAAGTCGTTGATCGAACCACCGAGCGCCTTGGCCGCGGCCTTCGCGTCGTCGAGCTTCACGTGCAGCACTTCGAGGTGACGCCGACGCGACCGGTTCTTGAACAACGGGGCGCTACCGCTCGCGCCAACCGTTGAGCCCGCCATGTCGACCGCGGACCGCGCTTCGCCGACGAGCCCACCAACGGCGTCTCCGAGCTTGTTGGGATGCGTGACGACGTCGGCGACGCTGCCGGCGGCGCGGGAGATGATGCCGCCCTGACGACGCAAGTTGTGACGCACGGTGCGCGTCGCAGTGTCGAGAATCGACGCGCTCATGTCGGCGCCGAGCTCGAGTAGCTCACCCTCTTCAGCGGCGACCGCCTCCGCGAAGATCGCTTCGATATCAACCTCGGGCGGCGCGGGCGCGTCGCGCTCGATGTCGGTGTACACCTCGGCCATACGGAGCGCGCCGACGCCGTCTGCGACGGAGTGGTGTTGCTTGGTAAAGAGCGCTCCCTTGCCACCTTCGATGCCTTCGATCGCGTAGAACATCCATAGCGGACGCGTGCGATCGAAGGGCTCTTCGTGCAGTCGGGTGATGAGGTCGAGCAGCTGACGCATAGAGCCGGGCGTAGGCAGCGCGATGTGGCGCAGGTGGTACATCAGGTCGAAGTCGGGATCCGTCGCCCACACCGGCGGCGCGAAGCGGCCGAGTCCGGGCACCGGACGCTCGCGTAGGCGCGGAATGCGCGAGAGGCCGTAGCGGATCTTCTTGACCATGAGGTCGAAGTCGACGGGACGATCGAGAATCGTGAGCGCGGAACCGTTGGGGTTCATCCACGGGTCCTTCTCGATGTTCCACATCAACGCTTCTTGGTCCGACATGCGGCGCTCGAAGCTGAGCTCGCGATTGCGGTCCATCACCTTGGGTTTGTCAGCAGCCATCGTCGTCTCGCTTAGGTGTCGTTGCCCGGACGACGATCCGTCTCTGATGAAGGATCGCCCTTGTAGCCGGAAGGGTAAGTGGCCCGGAGCTCTTCTGCACTGGGCTTGCGGCGGCCACGGGCCGCCTTCGGCAACAGCGCCGAAATCGCCGTCATGATCTTCTTCGTACCCGCTTCGGGGTCGGTGCCACCTACGACGATCGGCTTACCGATCGTGATGGTCACAACCGGCTTCGTTCCACCAGGCAGGACGACCTTGGGGATCTGCGAAGACCGGGGCCACACGAGTTCGGTGCCCCAAAGGGCGACGGGCACCACGACGGCGCCGGTCTGTTGGGCCAGGCGCGCTGCGCCCCAGCGACCCTTGAGCTGCGGGTCGAAGAACGCGGGGCCACGGGGGATCGTGCCCTGGGGCGCCATCGCGACGAGGTCCCCGCCGCGCAGCGCGTCGGCTGCGGCTTCGAGGGGCTCATCCGAACCGGTGCCGCGGTCGACGCGAATGCCGCCCATCGCCTTGGCCAGCGTGCCCACGACCGGCACGTCGAACACTTCCTTCTTGCCAAGGAAGCGGCCGTCTCGTCCCGACTTTGCGATCACGTAGCTGATCACGGTCGAGTCGTAGTAGCTGCGGTGGTTGAACGCCAGAACGACGCCGCCTTCGGCAGGGATGTTCTCGATGCCCTCGATCTTGATCGTCGCGAACGGATCGAGCCCGGGTGCGCCAAACGGACGCAACCAGCCCTGCACTTCGCGCCCTGCAATCTTGATCACGCCGGGCGGCTTGTCGAGGAAGCGAATCGGCCAACGACGCATCGCGGCGATGAGGGCGAGGCCGGCGTCGGGGTTCACGGCTACGGGGTTACCCACGGCGGCGAGGAGGTCGGCGTCGAAGCGGCTGTCGGAATAGGCGTAGCTGTTCGCGAGATCGATCTTGTTCGCGTCCGCCCATTCCTTCACGGCGCTGAACTTGCCGCCACCCAGGAGGCGCTCGCCGTCGAGGGCGCCGGTGTAGGCGTCGCCTTCGATCTCCCACTTGGTTGCGACAACGTGATCGAAACCGAGTTGCTCGGCGAACGCCGCGATCGTTGCCAGGTTGGAGCCGGTGGCCAGCACGAGCGTGCGGCCCGCCGCCTTGTGCTCGGCGATCAGCGCGGGCACGAACGACGCAACGTCGTCCATCAACTCAGCGGCGATGGCCTTGCCTACGTTCTCGATCTCCTGCACGGTCCAGCCCGGCTTGCAGCCCGACTGGGTCCGGGCGGCGCGCATCACAAAACGGGACTCACCGAAGAGTTCGTACGCAGTTTGGAATAACCCCTCAGCGGGAAAACTCCGTGAGGCAAGGCCGGCTTCTTTGAGGTGGCGCTGGATGACGGGAGCAGACGAGCTCCGCAGCACCGTGCGGTCGAGGTCGAAAATCGCGGCAGTTTTTTGCACGGGTCCCACGGTACGGGGTTATCAGATTAATGTCAACGGCTGACATAAGTTAGTAGATGACATTTGGCTGTCACTGCCGTATAGTGGCGGGGTGGCCGTCGCAATGAATGAGGATGTGGGGCGCCGTGAGCGCAAGAAGCAGCACACCCGAGAAGAGCTGATCGGCGCCGCAACGCGCCTTTTCACCGAGCGCGGGTTCGACGAAACGACCACCGCCGACATCGCCGAAGCGGCCGACGTCTCCCAGCGCACCTTCTTCCGCCACTTCGCCTCGAAGGAGGCGGTGCTTTACGGCGACGACGACGTGATCGCCGAGGCGTTCTTCGACGCCATCATCGCCAGGCCGGCGAGCGAGACGCCCGTCGCCGCAGTCGCCGCCGCACTGCGCACTCTCGTCCAGGTCTACGCCGGCGAGCCCGAGCGCACGTTCCTCCAGGCCCAGCTTGCGGCCAGGTACCCGTCGGTGTCGGCCTACAGCCGAGCCGTGGTGCAGCGCGGCCTCGAGCGCAAGGTGGTCGAGGCGCTCTCGCTCCGCATGCACGTTGACCCGCTCGACGACCCGCGGCCCGAGGTAATCGCCGGCGCCGCGATGTCGGCTTTGCGGTTCGCGCTGCGCAAGTGGGTCGCGTCGAGGGGTAAAGCAGACCTCCTCAACCTCGCCGCGAACGCCCTTACGTCGCTTTCGTAACAGCCCGGTGCAATGATGCCGACCATCGAAGTCCCGGCGCCGAACCGACTGCTCTACAACCTCACCCGAGGAGCGGTGAACACGATGCTGCGCTTCGGGCAGAACCTCACCGTTGAGGGCGTCGCAAACATCCCCGCCTCGGGGCCGGCGATCGTTGCCCCGAACCACCTGTCGGTGCACGACTCAACCGTGCTGCTCGGTGCGCTGCCTCGCCTCACCCGCTTCATCGGCAAGGCCGAGTACGTGGACGACTGGACAACGCGCTTCGCGTTTCTCGCCCTCGGCAATATTCCGGTTGACCGTGCCAACTCCGACTCGGGCGCAGCCGCCCTCGAAGCTGCGGCGGAAGTGTTGGCGGCTGGCGACATGTTCGGCATCTTCCCCGAAGGCACGCGCAGCCGCGATGGCTTCTTGCACAAGGGCAAGACCGGCGTGGCCCGCCTGGCGCTGCGAACCGGCGCGCCGATTATTCCGGTCGGGCTCATCGGCACCGACGAGATGCAGCGGCCCGAAGACGCGCAACACGTGATTCGGTTCAACAAGGAAGTCACGGTGCGCTTCGGCGAACCCCTGCCCGTCGAGCGCTACGCCAACCGGTCCGACCAGGCGCTCGCTCCACGCCAGATGACCGACGACTTGATGTTCGAGATCGCGCAGCTCTCGGGCCAGACCTACGTCGATGAGTACATGCTCCGACCCGACCAGGTCAAAGAGGCCGAAGCCGCCGAGAAGGCGGCCGGCGCAACCGCTTAGGCGGTGCGGCCGAGCAGGCGCCGGACGGCTTTGCCCGAGTCGGTGATCGGTAGCTCCTGGTGAAGGAACACATGCGCCGGCACCTTGTAGCGCGAGAGCTGGGCGCGGCAGTGCGCAACGAGCTCGGCTTCGGTGACGGTTTCACCCGGACGCGGCACAACATGGGCGACGACGACTTCGTGGTCGTCCTCCACGTCGCCGACCACAACCGACGTGCTTACTCCCGGGTGCATCGCGAGCGCGATCTCAACCTCAGCCGGTGACACGTTGAAGCCGCTGATATTGATGACGTCCTTCTTGCGATCGACGATGTCGAGTCGACCTTCGTCGTCAAAGATGCCGATGTCGCCGGTACGCAACCAACCGCCTTCGGCGGTGTCGAGCGGCGTGCCGTCGAGGTAGTTGCGGGCCACCGAGCTGCCCCGCACCCAGATCTCGCCGGTGTCGCCCGCGAGGGCGTCGTCGTCCGCGGCGGTAACCCTGATCTCGGTATCGCCGAGCGCGTAGCCGACCGTGCCGGGATGGGGGTCGGTGGCGTCGTCATGACAGATCGTGCCGGCGGTCTCGGTGAGGCCGAAGCCACCCGCCACGCTCACACCGATCAGTTCTTTTACCGCTTCGAGAATCGTCGGCGGCATCGGCGCGGCCGCGTACGTCGCCCGGGTGACGGTCGCGAACAGCTCGCGGTCGCCCGCCGCGGCGAGCGCCTTCCACATCAAGGGCACCACGCTGATCGACGTGATGCGGTGACGCGCAATGAGCTCGGCGACTTCATGGGCGTCGAAGCGGTTGTGCAGCACGACCTTGCCGCCGACGCTCAGGACCGAACCAACGACGCTGTTAAGACCAAATACGTGCGAGATCGGCAGCCCGCCGTAGGCGATGGTTGCCGCGTCGAGGCCCGAGCCCGGTGCGGTGACCAGACCTTTCCGCGTGGCCTGCAGGTTGCCGTAGGTCAGCACTACCGGCTTCGGCAGCCCAGACACGCCGCTCGTGTAAAGCACGACCGCGGCGGCGTTGTCGCCCACCGCGCTCGGCGAAATGGCTTCGCCTGCGAGCACCTCGTAGTCGGTCGCGATCGACCCAACGGGACGGAACGGAGTGATGCCAGCCGGCAGCTGTGTTTCGACCGTCGCGGCAAAGACGCTGAAGGCGGGCGCGATCTCGTCGCAGCGGCGCTCGAGTTCGGGCAGCGGCGAGCGCGGGCTCAACATGACCGGCACGAGGCCCGCAGACTGGACGGCCAGGTAGGCCACGACGCCGTCGATGGTTGCGTCGGCGAACAACGCGACACGAGCGCCCGCAGGCACGCCCTTCGCGAGCAGCGCGCCGGCGGTCCGCAGGACGCGATCACTGAGTTCCCCGTAGGTAACCCGCTCGTCGTTCTCTAACAGTGCGGTCGCCGTGGCGTACCCGCCGAGCCGTGCCCCGAGATCTGACATCGGCGTCAGGTTAGGCGGTCGCGCGGCCTACTCGGGCACCAGCAGCCAGCGCGCGCCCGGTCCGTCCTCAGCGGCCACATCGTGTGGATTCGACAGAGCGCACGTTTTGAGCGAAAGGCATCCGCAACCAATGCAGCTGTCGAGGCGGTCGCGCAGGCGCTGCATCTCCTCGATGCGCCGATCGAGTAGCGGCCGCCAGCTCTTGGACAAGCGCGCCCAATCCGCGGCGTTCGGCGTGCGCTTGTCGGGGAGGGTGTGGAGCGCGTCGCGAATGTCGTCCAGCGTCAGACCCACGCGTTGGGCGGCGCGGATGAAGGCAACGAGGCGCAGCACGTCGCGGTGGTAGCGACGCTGCCCGCCCTCGGACCGATCCGCGTGGATAAGGCCTTCCTTCTCGTAGAAGCGGAGCGCGGAAGTGGCGATGCCGGCTCGATCCGCTACTTCACCGATCGAAAGATCCATGAGATTTCTCCTAAACCGACCTTGACTTAAAGTTAAGTTTAAGGCTTACGGTCGAGGCATGACAACAGCGATCATCACCGGAGGATCCCAGGGCTTCGGACGCGCCTTGGCCGAGCAACTCGTCACCGACGGCTGGACCGTCATCATCGACGGCCGCAACGTGGACGCCGTTCTCGTCGCCGCCGCGCAGTTGGGGCGCAACGCGATCCCCGTGCCCGGCGACGTCACCGATCTCGTGCATCGGCACAACCTCATCGCCGCCGCCGACCGCACGGGAGGGCTCGAGCTGCTCGTGAACAACGCGAGCACGCTCGGGCCGTCTCCCCTCCCTCGCCTCGCCGACTTTCCCCTCGACGCGATCGGCGAAGTGTTCCGCACCAACGCCGGCGCGCCGCTCGCGTTGATGCAACTCGCGCTGCCGCTACTGCGCCGGGGCGCGTCACCCGCGATCGTGAACATCACCTCCGACGCCGCGCATGGCGCGTACGAAGGCTGGGGCCTGTACGGCGCGTCGAAGGCCGCGCTCGAACAACTCAGCAACGTGCTCGCGGCCGAGGAGCCCGACGTGCGGGTGTGGTCGTTCGACCCAGGCGATATGCGCACCCAGATGCACCAGGACGCCTTCCCCGGCGAAGACATCTCGGACCGACCCACGCCGTCCGAGGTGGCAGTGCCGTCGTTCGCGCGCTTGTTGCGCGACCGACCGGCGAGCGGGTTGGTACGCGCCGCGGCGCTCACGGAGGTCGCATGATGGCCACCCGTCTCGCCCCGGCCCGTCTCTCCTTCGACCTACCTGCCGCGCTCGAAGCCCACGAGCCGCCCGAGGCACGACGCCTCTCGCGTGACGGCGTACGGATGATGGTCGCGTCCCGCTCCACCGGCGCGCTCACGCACGCTCGGTTTCGTGACCTACCCGACTTCCTCAATCCGGGCGACCTCGTCGTGGTCAACACGTCGGGCGTGCTGGCGGCCGCCGTGAACGGTCTGACGCCGGCCGGCGAGCGGATCGTCGTGCACCTCTCCACCAAGCTCTCCACCGACCGCTGGGTGGTGGAGTTCCGCCGCATCGACGGCGAGAGCACCGAGCGCTGGGACGGCGTCGCTCCCGACTGCGTTGCGCTCGGCGAGGGCGCTCGGCTCGCCACCGTCGGCCCCTATCTCGATAGCGACCGCCTCTTCGTCGCAACGCTGAACTGTGCCGACGCGTGGATCGCGAAGCATGGGCGGCCGATCCGGTATCGATACGTGGAGCGCCCGTGGCCGCTCGCGATGTACCAGAACGTGTACGCCACCGAAGCGGGAAGCGCCGAGATGCCGAGCGCGGGTCGACCCTTCACGCCGCAACTCATCACGCGGCTCGTGGCCAAGGGCGTAATGGTGGCCCCGATCGTGTTGCACACGGGCGTCGCCTCGCTCGAAGCCGACGAGTTGCCCTACCCCGAGTACTGCCGGGTGCCGGCGGCGACGGCCGCTCTCGTCAACATGACGCGCGAGCTAGGCGGTCGCGTGATCGCGGTAGGCACGACGGTCGTGCGGGCGCTCGAATCGGCCGCGGACACCTACGACCACGCCGAGGGCTACGACGGCTGGACCGATCTGGTGATTACGCCCGAGCGCGGTGTGCGCTGCGTGGACGGACTGATCACCGGGTGGCACGAGCCCGAGGCGTCGCACCTATTGATGCTCGAAGCGATCGCGGGTCGCGAGTTACTCGAACGGTCGTACGGATCGTCGCTCGCGGAGGGCTACCTCTGGCACGAGTTCGGCGACACCCACCTCATTGTTCCCTAAGCGTCGACGACGCGACGAGCCGCCAACGTCGCGAGGCACGCGCCCGCAACCTCGCTGCCCTTCTCCACCATGTGACTTCGGAAGAACGTGAGGTGCGTGTCGTGCTCGTGGAACTGCTGGGGTGTCAGCACGCAGGAGAACACGGGCACGAGCGTGTCGAGCTGCACGCGCATGAGGCCGCTAATCACCGCGTCCGCAACGAACTCATGGCGATAGATGCCACCGTCGACGACGAAGCCCGCCGCAACGATTGCGTCGAAGCGGCCGGTATCGGCAAGTAGTCGCGCGTGCAGTGGCAACTCGAAGGCGCCGGGGACCTCGAACGGTTCGACGGCGATCTCAGGCGTGAGGGCTTCCGTGAAGCCAACAAGGGCTTGGTCGACGATGTCGCGGTGCCACAGCGACTGAACGAAGGCGATTCTCGTAGCGGTCATGGCCATCACGGTAAAACTTCAAGTAATCTCGAAGTCAAGTGGACGACCTGCTCACCATCAGCGAAGTCGCTCGGCGTTCGGGTGTGG
>JBKJQZ010000175.1:0-5914 GCA_046594835.1 Acidimicrobiales bacterium
CGCCGGGGCCGCCGCGGTAACCGCCACCGCCACCGCCGCCAGCGCCAGCGCCAGCGCCGCCTCCGGGGCCGCCACGGGCACCCATCGGACGACCACCACCGCCAGCACCGGCAGGACCACCGGGACGACCCGTACCGCCAGCGCCTCGGGCGCCACCACCAGGACCACCCGGCGCACCGAGTGGGCGGCGGGCGCCCGGAGGCGGCGGGATCATTTTTCCACTGGCCGAGCGCGGCGGACCGGGGGGCGGCGGAATGGGCTTGCCGCTCGCCGATGTCGGCGGGACCGAAGGAGCAGCAGGGGCGCCGGATGCGGCCGCTGCGGCCGCTGCGGTCGGGGCTGCGTCAACGGGACGACTCGCGGTGGACCCAGAGGTGGGTGCGGTGGGCGCTGGTGCTGCGGGCGCGGCCAGCGTGGGGACGGGCGCGGCAGCAGCGGGCGCGACAGGCGCGGGCGCCGGCGCGACGGGCGCAGCAGCAGCAGGCGCGACGGGCGCCGGCGCGACAGCAGCCGGAGCGACAGGCGCGGGCGCCGGAGCAGTCGCTGGAGCTGGCGCCGGGGCGACGGGGCGTGGTCGGGGTGGGCCGTCAAGGCTGCCCGGACCTGATGGCCGGGGCTGGGGCTGCGCCGGCCGAGGCGCGGGTGCGGGCTCGTAGTGGCGCGGCGCGGTGACTTCGCTCGCGGGGCGGGAGGTGACGACGCGGCCACCGGTCTGTCGGGGCACCTCGGGCGCGGGCACGGGTTCGGTCTCTACCGGCGCAGCGGCGGCGGGAGCCAGCGGTGGGGAGGCGGGCGCAGCAGGCGCATCACCTACGGGCGCGTCGGTGCCCGCACCGGGCTCGGGTGCGTCGCTACCCGGCGCGGCTTCCTTGGTGGTGCCCGCCTTCTTGGCGGCGGCCTTCTTGGCCGGCGCCTTCTTTACCGGCGCCGGTTCTTCCGGCTGCACATCACGGCGCAGGCCGTCGGCATCGGCGCGGCGACGGACCCGGTCGGCCTGGGGATCTTCAATGCTCGAGGAATGGGTCTTGACGCCAATTCCGAGCGCGAGAGCTAAATCGAGTGTCTCTTGGTTGGTCATTCCGAGCTCTTTGGCGAGCTCGTGCACTCGAATTTTCTTCTGGGGCAAGTGGTTCCTTCGTAAATGCTCGTAAAAGCAGCCTTCTAGCTTCTCACACCGTGGGCTTGTGCTCGCAGTTGTTCGTGCGGGCCGCCCACAATTTCGGTCCGTAACGCCCGGGCAAACGCCCGACGCTGGACCGCTTTAGCGACGCAATCGGGCGAATCGACGCACAGCCATGCGCCCCGCCCGGCCGAAACCCGGCTCCACGCAACCCCTTTGTCGGAGGTCGCCACGATCCGGGCGAGTGGACCCGGTGCATCGGTGTGGCCACAGCCGATGCAGGTCCGTCGAGGAGTTATGCGTCGGCCTCCTCGGTGGCTGCTTCCGCGGCGACGGCTTCTTCAGGAACTACTGCTTCGTCGGCGACCGGCTCTTGAACAACTGGGTCTTCAGCAACGGTCGCCTCGGCCGGAGCATCGTCGGTGGCGACTTCCTCCGCGGCGGCGTACTCCGCGGCCGAGACGGTGGCGCCTTCGGCGTCCTTCCACACGAGTTCGCCGGTCGCCTCGTCGGTGACCCATTCGCCCTCGGCCCACTCTTCACCCGAGTAGCCCGCTTCTTCTTCTGCGATCTGGGTCTCGGACTTGATGTCGATGCGCCAACCAGTGAGGCGTGCGGCGAGACGCGCGTTCTGGCCTTCCTTGCCGATGGCGAGGCTCAGCTGGAAGTCATGCACGATCACCGTCGCGGTGCCCGTCTCGTCGTCGAGGCGCACTTCCTTCACCTTGGCCGGCTGGAGCGCCCGCATGACGAACTCCTGCTGGTCCTCGCTGAAAGGAACGATGTCGACCTTTTCGCCGCGCAACTCGTTGGTGACCATGCGCACGCGTGCACCACGGGCGCCGACGCAGGCGCCAACGGGGTCGACGTTCTGATCGTTAGACCAGACCGCGATCTTGGTGCGGTGACCCGGCTCGCGCGCTGCGGCCTTGATCTCCACCACGCCGCCGGCGATCTCGGGCACTTCGAGCTCGAACAGACGCTTGATGAGTCCGGGGTGGGTGCGCGATACGACGATCTGCGGGCCCTTCGTGGTCTTTCGTACCTCGACGATGTACGCCTTCAAACGCGAGCCGTGCTCGTAGCGCTCGTACGGAACCTGCTCGGCCTGGGGCATGAGCGCCTCGACCTTGCCGAGGTCAAGCAACGTGTAGCGGTTGTCGCTTTGCTGGATGATGCCGGTGACGATGTCGCCCTCGCGACCCGCGTACTCCTCGTACTTCATGTCGCGCTCGGCCTCACGGATGCGCTGGAGCACAACCTGCTTGGCGGTCTGGGCTGCGATACGACCAAAGTCGCTCGGCGTGTCGTCCCACTCGCGCGTGACGTTGCCGTCCTCGTCGAGTTCCTGGCCGTACACCTTGATCTCGCCGGTGTCGGGGTCGATCGTGACCACCGCTTCTTCCGCGGCGGTGTCGAGGCGCTTGTACGCGGCGACTAGGGCGTTGGCGAGCGCGTCGAGCAGAGTGTCGACGGAGATGCCCTTCTCACGGGCGAGGACCTGGAGGGCGTCGAGGAAGTCTGCGTTCATGAACCGGCCTTTGCGTTCGTATTCTTCGGATGCGCCTGCTTTGGATGAGGCTGCCGGGGCGAGCCCCCGGTGGGCTTGGGCGTCGGACCCCACTCGAATACGGTCCGCGCCTTGTCTATGTCGCCATACGCGAAACGGCGGCCCCCAACCGTGACGCCGTCGGTATCTGCCACTTCAAGCAGCCCCTGGTGGCGGCGGTCGCCCTCCACCTCGGGGTTGACCTTGATGCTGATGGTCTCGCCCAAGGCGCGCGTGAAGTGTTCGGGTGTGCGCAGTGATCGTTCGAGACCCGGACTCGACACCTCGAGGAGGTACCGGTCGGCCGGGATCGGATCGTGCTCGTCGAGCAGCTCGGAAATGAGACGAGTTGCCTCGGTGAGTGCCTCGAGGTCGATGCCGCCGGAGCGGTCAACCGTGACGACGAGACGCCCCCCGGTGAACTCGACATCGAAGACCTCAGTGCCCTTGTCGGAGAGGGGCGATTCGATCAATTCGCGTACTGCTGTGGCCTGATCCATCCCTCTCCTTCCTTTCACTGAGCAAACAAAGAGCGTGGCCCCTGGAAAGGGCCACGCTCAACCGATTGTCGAACGCATACAACTGCGGCGTTCGATTATAGCGACACTCCCGCCGTGAGACTGCACCGGCAGAGCGGCCCTGACCAGGGGTTTTGCGTGTTAGTACGACCGGGCGGCCACCGCGACCAGCTCTTCGAGCTTGTCGTCGAGTTCAGGGAGCGAACCGTCGGGACGGCGGAGGCAGCGGATCGTCACGGACTGCGCATTCAACGCGTCCTCACCCGCAGCGTCCGCAAGCGCCCCGGGAAACACGGCAAAACCAGTCTTGGCGGCTTCGACCGCATCCTCAAGCGAGCTGACATTCACGGTGCGCGAGGCGAGACGTTGCGCGGCCTCTTGGAACAACGCCGACTGTGCCCCCTTGAGGGCCTCGGCCACTGCTGCCGCCGCACCGGTGGTCGACACGCTGGTCTTGTCCCCCGTGTCGCGTCGCACAACGGTGACGTTGCCCTCAGCCAGGTCTCGGGGACCAACTTCCACACGCACGGGGACGCCCTTGAGCTCCCAGTCGACCGAACGGCGCCCGAAGGCAATGTCGCGGTTGTCGAGCTTGGCGCGCACGTCGTCGCCTTGGAGTTGTTTCACGAGCGCGCTGGCAACCTCACCGACCCCGGGGGCGTCTTTGACCACGAGCACGACGCACTGCGTAGGCGCAAGCACCGGAGGAAGCCGCAGGCCGTGGTCGTCGCCGTGGCACATGATCAACGCGCCAAGCAGACGCGTGGTCATCCCCCAACTCGTCTGCCACACGAAGTCGGTGCCGCCGTCTTTGGTTGCAAAAGTCGTGTCAAACGCGCGCCCGAAGTTCTGACCGAGTTCATGGCTGGTGCACATTTGCAGCGCCTTGCCGTCTCCCATCATCGCTTCGATGGTCCAGGTTGCGGTCGCGCCGGGGAATCGTTCGCGCTCGGTCTTACGTCCGAGTAGCGCAGGGATCGCGAGGATGTCGCGGACGGTCTCTTCATACACGTCGTGCAGGATTTCGAGCGCGAAACGCCGAGCGTCGGCTTCGTCGGCGTGGCACGTATGGCCTTCTTGCCACAGGAACTCACTCGACCGTAGGAAGAGGCGGGGCCGCAACTCCGACCGCATCACGTTGGCCCACTGGTTCATCAACAAAGGGAGGTCGCGGTAGCTCTGCACCCACTTCGAGAAAAACGAGTTGATGATCGTCTCGGACGTGGGGCGAACGACCACGCGCTCTTCGAGTTCCTTGCCCCCCGCGTGCGTGACGGTCCATAACTCGGGCGCGAAGCCTTCGACGTGCTCGGCTTCCTTGGTGATGTAGCTCTCGGGGATCAGCAGGGGGAAGTACGCGTTCTCGACACCGGCACGCTTAATGCGAGTGTCGATCTCGGCTTGAAGCCGCTCCCAAATGGCATAGGCGGTGGGCCGGATGACCATCGTGCCGCGCACCGGACCGTTCTCTGCGAGCTCAGCCTTCGCAACGACGTCTTGGTACCAGCGAGGAAAGTCCTCAGCTTGGGGCGTGAGGATGGGTGCGGCCATCCGTGCAGGTTAGGTGTCGGTTCGTTTCCGGATGAGATCGATTTTTGTGCCGGCGTCGTTCGCGTCGTCGCCCTTGTCTTCAAGCAACGCGGCGCGATCGCGTTCGGCCTCGCGTGTAGCCACGGCGACGTCGGCCTTTGCGATCGCAGCGTCGGCGCCGTGCTCAACGATGTACTCGGCCCACTCCACCAGCGCCTCGACCATCTCGGCTTCGGGCACTACGGCCACGTTGACGCCCTTCACGAACAGGTGCCCCTTGTTGCGGCCAGCCGCAATGCCGATATCGGCGTCGCGCGCCTCGCCCGGACCGTTCACAACGCAGCCCATCACCGCGACCTGCAGCGGGATCTCCCGATCGCCGAACGCGGCGAGCGCTTCGTTCGCCACCTTGTAGACGTCGATCTCGGCGCGGCCACACGACGGACAGGCAATGAGGTCGACGTTCTTGCGCTCGCGCAAGCCCATCGCCTCGAGCAGTTGGCGACCGGCGCGTGCCTCTTCGACGGGGTCGGCCGTGAGCGAGAACCGGATCGTGTCGCCGATGCCTTCGGCCAGCAGCGTCGCGATGCCCGCGGTCCCTTTGATCAGACCTGCGGGTGGCGGCCCGGCCTCGGTGACGCCGAGGTGCAGCGGCGCATCGGTGACCTCGGCGAGCTGACGGTAGGCCTCGATCATCAGGGGCACGTTGCTCGCCTTGACTGAAATCTTTACGTCGGTGAAGCCAACCTCTTCGAAGTACCGCATCTCGATCTGCGCGGACTCCACGAGGGCTTCGGGTGTCGCTCCGCCGTACTTCTCATACAGGTCCTTGTCGAGCGATCCGGCGTTTACCCCAATCCGGATCGGCACGTTCCGGTCTTTGGCTTCCCGGGCGACGGTCTTGATGTGCTCGGGGTTGCGGATGTTGCCCGGGTTCAGCCGTAGGCACGCGACGCCAGCGTCGAGCGCGGCGAGCGCCATCTTGTACTGGTGGTGGATGTCGGCGACGATCGGTACCGGCGAGCGCGGCACGATCTGGGCCAGGCCCTCGGCCGCTTCGATCTCGTTGCACGTGCAGCGCACGATGTCGGCCCCGGCGCCGGCGAGGGCGTAGATCTGCTGCAGGGTGCCCTCGACATCGGCGAAGTAGCGGCCGGTCATGTGACGCCGCTTCTCCTGGATCCGTTCGTACACGGC
>JBKJQZ010000198.1:0-17365 GCA_046594835.1 Acidimicrobiales bacterium
TGTGCAGCGATCGCCTCGCTGCACATGTCGCACTTGCGCACGATGCCAAGGCGCTTGTTGAACGACGGCACTTCGTACGGGCACGAGAGCGTGCAATACGAGCAGCCGATGCACTGATCGTCGAGGTGCTTGACGATCCCGGTGACGGGATCCTTCTCGTAGGCGTCAACCGGGCAGCCACTCATGCACGCCGGATCAACACAGTGGTGACACGCAGCGGTGACGGTCTGTTGGTACGGCTCGTCGTTGCGGAGCCCACTAATGCGCGAAACCCGTCGCCAGGACTCGTCATCGTCGAGGCCGTTGAGCGAGTGACACGCGGCGACGCACGCCTTGCATCCGGTGCACGAGTCGAGGTCGACCGCGAACGCGAGCTGCTGGCCAGGTCCGGGCGCCGCAGCCGGCATCAGGTCGCGGTAGTAGCGCTCCTGGACGGGGCCGGCGTGCGCGTCGTGGCGCTGCGAGAAGCGTTCGACCGCGGTGAGGTCAGCCTGCTCGGCGAGCCACCGGTCTACCGGCGACTCATCGACAACCCCGACCGCGGACAGCAGCGTCACGTCCTTCGGACCTCCACGCGGCCATCGACCACGCGCACGGCATAGGTGGGGAGCTGCACGGTCGCATCGTCGAGGCACGCGCCGGTGCGCAGGTCGAAGTTCTGCTTGAAGATCGGCGACGCCACCTTCGGCACGCCGGCCCGGCACCCGACGATCCCGCGAGAGATCACATAGGCCTCGGAGAACGGGTCGAAGTTCGACAACGCGTACAGCGAGTCGTCCTCGAGACGGAATAGCGCGACCTGCACGCCGTCTATCAACGCGGCGGCGCCGCGTCCGGGTGTGAGGGCGTCGAACCGACACACGTCGGTCCAGGTAAGAAGCTCGACAACCGTCACTGCAGAACCTCCACGGGGATCAATTCGTACGGCCGGGGCTTCTCGTATGGGAAGGCAGGACGGATCTGGTCGCGCTCGGGCACCATCACGACGTTGGGGTCGGGGCTCTCGTCGTTGATGAAGGTGCGGAACCGCGCCATGCGGGCTGGGTCCTTCACCGTTGCGGTCCACTCGCATTCGTAGGTCGCCACGTGGTGGTCCATCTCGGCTTCGAGTTCGGCGCCGACGCCGAGCACGTCGTCAACCACGACGCTGCGGAGGTAGTCGATGCCGCCCTCGAGCTTGTTCAGCCACGTTGCGGTGCGCTCGAGGCGATCGGCGTTTCGGATGTAGAACATCAAGAAGCGGTCGATGTAGCGGATCAGCGTGTCGTCGTCGAGGTCCTCGGCGAGGAGGTCGGCGTGACGGGGACGCATGCCGCCGTTGCCGCACACGTAGAGGTTCCAGCCCCGCTCGGTGGCGATGATGCCGAAGTCTTTGCTCTGCGCCTCGGCGCACTCACGCGCGCAGCCCGACACCGCAGACTTGAGCTTGTGCGGCGCCCGTAGGCCCCGGTAACGAAGCTCAAGACGGATCGCCATAGATGTGGAGTCCTGCACGCCGTAACGGCACCAGGTTGATCCCACGCAGCTCTTCACGGTGCGCAGTGCCTTGCCGTACGCGTGGCCCGATTCCATGCCGGCGTCGATCAGCTTCTGCCAGATCACGGGGAGCTGATCGACCTGCGCGCCGAACAGGTCGATGCGCTGGCCACCCGTGATCTTCGTATAGAGACCGAACTCCTTCGCGACCTGGCCGATGGCGATGAGTTGATCGGGTGTGATTTCACCGCCGGGGACGCGGGGCACAACCGAGTACGTGCCGTCGCGCTGGATGTTGGCGAGGAAGTGGTCGTTGGTGTCCTGGAGGGTGGCCTGCTCACCTCCAAGGATGTAGCCACCGCCCATGCTCGCGAGCATCGACGCTACGGCGGGCTTGCAGATTTCGCAGCCTGCGCCCGATCCGTGGGACGTGAGCAGTTCCGAGAATGAGACGATGCGGTGAATACGCACGATGTCGAAGAGTTCCGGGCGGCTGTACCCGAAGTGCTCGCACAGGTTGTTGTTGACCGCAACGCCGGCCTTGCGCAGCTCGCCCTTGAGCAGGTCGGTCACCATCGGCACACAGCCCCCGCACGTGGTGCCGGCCCTGGTGCAGTTCTTCACGTCGGCGAGTTCGGTCAGGCCGCCCTCGGCGATCGCAGCGCATATCGCGCCCTTGCTCACGTTGTTGCACGAGCACACCGTGGCGGTGTCCGGCAGCGCTCCGACACCCACCGCAGTAGCCGCGCCGTCGACCGCCGGGAAGATCAACTGCTCAGGGTGCTCAGGTGTGGGCATGTCGCCCCGCGCCATCTGCAACAGCATTTGGTAGGCCGAGGCGTCGCCCACGAAGACGCCGCCGAGCACCTGCGTGGCGTCGTTATTCACCACGAGGCGCTTGTAGATCTTCTTGATCGGGTCGTTGAAGGTGATCGAGCGAGCGCCGTCGCCCGAAGCAAATGCGTCACCGAATGAGGCGACGTCGACGCCCATGAGCTTCAACTTGGTCGAGAGATCAGCACCACCGAAGGTGAGTTCGCCGCCGAGAATCTGATCGGCCGCCGCGCGCGCCATGTCGTAGCCGGGAGCGACCAAACCCCAGATGCGGCCTTCGGCGAGTGCGACCTCGCCGATCGCGTAAATCGACAGATCCGACGTGCGGCACGCGCCGTCAACGATCACGCCGCCGCGCTCGCCCACTTCCAGGCCACAAGCGCGGGCGAGCGCATCACGCGGACGAATGCCGGCCGAGAACACCAGCACGTCGACGTCGAGCGACGAGTCGTCGGCGAAGCGCATCTGCCCGACGCGTCCGTCAGCGCCGGCCACGATCTCTTGCGTGCCGGTCGCGGTGTGGACCGTGATGCCGAGGGCTTCGATGTGAGCACGCAGCGTCGCGCCACCACCATCGTCCACCTGCAGCGGCATGAGTCTGGGAGCGAACTCGATGACGTGGGTCTCGAGGCCGAGCAGCTTGAGCGCGTTCGCGGCTTCGAGACCAAGCAGGCCGCCCCCGATTACCGCGCCGACTCGCTTGCCCGCGCTCGCGGCCTTGATCGCTTCGAGGTCATCGATGGTCCGATAGACGAAGCAGCCCGGCAGGTCGTTCCCAGTGATCGGGGGCACAAAGGGCGACGAGCCGGTCGCGAGGATCAGCACGTCGTACGCGACGGTGGTGCCCGTGCCCGACGTGACCGTCTTGGCTTCGCGGTCGATAGCGACGATTGCGTCCCCGAGGTGCAGGTTGATCGGGTCGTAATCGCCGGGCGTAACCAGCGACAGCTCTTCGGCCGTGGTGCCCGACATGAACGACGACAACCCAACCCGGTCGTACGCGACGCGGTCTTCTTCACCGAACACTGTGATCTCAACCGACGCGCCGCCGTCGCGATCCAGCAGGGTCTCGACCAGCTTGTGGCCGACCATGCCGTTGCCGGCGACGACGACCCGCAGCCGCTCGCTCATGCCGGCAACGCCGAGAACGAACGACCCGGTGCAATCTCACTCGCCATTGCGCCCCGCAGGTACACCGACCAGGTGAGGCCAGCGAACACGATGTAGGAGACGAGGAACACCATGAGCGCAGGCACCGCCCAGTCGGCGTGGTCGGCCGCCACCTGCAGCTTTTCGGCCGGCGTTGCGGCTGCAGTTACCAGCGCGGACACCTGCAAGCTGGCCTGGCGCAGAACAATCTGGATGAGCACACCACCGAAGGCGCCAATGGCACCGATCACGCCAATGACCGCCGCCGCCTGCCGCTTGAAATTGAGCGCCTCGGCTGCGACGTCGACGCCCTTGTCCGCCGCGCTGCGGCGCCCGAGCGCCTGGTAGATCGACGGGATCATCTTGTAGGTCGAGCCGTTGCCCGCACCCGCAAGGAAGAACAGCAACTGGAAGGCGGCGAAGAACACCACGAAGCTGTGCGAGCGCACGCCGCTGATCGCAATCGCCGTCGCAACGACCATGCCGAGGAACACGGCGAGGGTGACCTTGGCGCCGCCAACCTTGTCCGACAGCCAGCCGCCGAAGGGGCGGGACAACGACCCGACGAGCGCACCGGTAAAGCCGAGGCCGGCGAGATAGGTCGCGATGAAGGGATGCGAGGCGAGGAACTCGGGAAAGGTGTTCTTGATCACGAGCGGCAGGGCGAACGAGTAGCCGATGAAGGAACCGAACGTGCCGATGTAGAGCACGGACATGATCCACGCGTGGCGCTGCTTCATCGACGCCTTGAGCGGCCCCGTGTCGGACTTGGCCTGCGTGAGGCTGTCCATGAAGAAGTAGGCCGCAACCGTGGCGATCGCAATGAAGGGCATCCACATGAGCCCGGCGTGCGCGAGGTGCACCTTGTGCGGCGCAACCTTTACGGCCGCTGCCGGCACGCCGATGATGATCGCGAGGGGCACAAGGAGCTGCGCAACCGAGACCCCGAGGTTGCCGCCCGCTGCGTTGAGGCCCAGCGCGAAACCCTTCTTCTTCTCGGGATAGAAGAACGAGATGTTGGCCATCGACGACGAGAAGTTGCCGCCGCCGAGGCCTGCAGTCGCGGCGCACGTCAGAAGAATCCAGAACTGCGCGCCGTGGCCTTGCTCGAGTAACCACCCGCTGGGCACGAGCACCGCGAGCAGCGTCGTCGGGATGAACAACAGCAGCGCCGACACGGTCGTCCACGCGCGGCCGCCGAAGCGGGGTACGGCGAGTGTGTAGGGGAGGCGCAGGAGCGCGCCGACGAGGTTCGGCACGAGCGTCAGCGTGAATAACTCAGACAACGACATCTTGATGCCGACGTTGCCGAGGTTGAGCACCACGATCGTCCACAGCACCCACACGCTGAAGCCGATGTGCTCAGCGAACATCGACAGGATGAGGTTCTTGCGCGCGACCGTCTTGCCCACCGACTCCCAGAACGTCTCGTCCTCGGGCTCCCAGTGATCGATCCAGTGGCCTCGGCGCTGCAACATGGTGTCTTCGGTCATGGGCGCCATTGAACCGACCGGCGAAGTCGCAACCGTTGCCTCGGCGTGAAGGGAACGGGGCATCGCGCCAACGGACGCTCGGCAGTGGTGTGCGCGGGCCGTAACACAGGATTAACCACCCAACGCGTAGCCGCGACGCACCACCGTGCGGATTGCGTCGCCGCTGGGGCCGAGTTGGCGGCGCAGACGACTGATCACCATCTCGAGGGCGTGGGCGTCTGCGTTGGCGTCACCCCACACCCGTCGCAACAGCACCGTCTTTGCGACTACAACTCCCGGCTTCGCGGCGAGGGTGGTGAGTACTGCTGCTTCGCGGCCGGTTAGCGCAACCCGTTCGCCGTTCACGATCACAACCGAACCCGCGATTTCGAGCGAAAGATTAGGGAGCGACACCACGATGCGACGCGGGCCGAGCGCGTCGACAACCGAGTTGACCATTGCGCCGAGCATCGGACGCACCGGAGCGACTGCCGCGGCCAGACCGTGCGCCAACGCGGCTTCGTAACACACCGGGCCCACACACACCGGCAGAACCGTTGTCGCGCACGCGGAGCGGAGCGCCTCGACCTGACCGCGCTCGCGCGCGAGTGCGAACAGGTTGTCGATCGCGGGCCGACTGGTGAATGTCACCGCGTGAAGCGAACCGTCACAGCATGCGTCTATGAGCCGGGAAGCAGCCGATTCGTCGTCGGGTCGCAGCCATTTGTAGGTAGCGATGGGCACTACATCGGCCCCGGCGGCGCCCAGCGCCACCGCGGCGTCGTCAACCGCGGAACCATCGGCCTGACACGCGATGCGCACCCCTGCGAGGTCGCGTTCGCGTAGGTGATCGATGACCTCCGAGAGCCGACCCGACGGGCCGCGCCAGCTGACCTCGCAACCGATCGTGACGAGGGCTCCGGCGGCCTTGGGCCCCCGCGCAACGACCTCGGCGCCACGCAGCACCCGGGCGAGGTTTTCGCCGCGACCCCAGCTATCGGCCGCCGACAGCCACGAGCGCATTCCAATGCCGGTGTTGGCGACCACGACGTCGGGCGGGGTCGCAATCAGCGACTCGGTGGCCTCGCGCAACTGTGGGTCGGCCACGACTGGCAAGGTGCGCATCGTCGGGCCGTGCATCGACTTCGCGCCGTGACGACGAAGGAGCTCGATTTGCTCGTCGGATCGGCGGTCGGCGGTTACGCCCACAACAAACCCGTCCAGAACCATCGATGCCACCCCTCCAGAATCGACGGTCCTTGTTACGTCACCGTTTCCGGCGCCGCACAGGAAGAAACTTTCTCAGGCGGCGCCGATTTCTACGGGTTCGACAACGCGCACGCGCCGGCGCACTGCGACGATGCCGACGATCACGATTGCCCCACCGAGGGCAACGTTCCACCCCACCGCCTCGTTAAGAACAAGCACGCCAAGCAAGACACCGACGAACGGCATCGCGAACGTGACCGTCGACGCAGCCGTGGGGCCGCTGGTCTCGATGAGTTGAAAGAACAACAGGTAGGCGACGCCGGTGCCTACTGCGCCGAGGGCGAGTACCGACAGCGCAATTCCCAGATCAACACGCGTCGCCGCGCCGCTGGTGGCGGTGGTCACGATCGCCACGAGCGTCGCAATTACGGCGCCCGCAGTGATCTGGCCTACCGCAGCAGTGATCGGCGGAATCTTCCCGGTGATGAAGCGCGACGTGAAGACGAACCCCACGCCGTAACAAGCGGCCGCAGCAACACAGGCGAGTTCGCCCAGCACTTGGCCCCCGGCCGAACGCCACGGCTCGACGATGATCACCACACCGACCAGGCCGGCGGCCAAACCCATCACGCGCCGGGGGTTGAGTCGCTCCCCCGGCAGCATCGCCACCGCGGCAAGGGCCGCGGTCCACAACGGAGTGCTCGCGTTGAGCACGCTGGCCATCGACGAGGTCACGCGCTCCTCGCCCCACGCGAAGAGCGCGAACGGAAACACGTTGGAGATGACCGCCATGAGAACGACGACGCGCCACTCGGTCAAGCCCTTGGGGTAGCGGGCGACACCAAACGAGACAGCGACGCCCAGCACGATGGCTCCGGCCACGAGACGGCCAGCCACGATCTGGGTCGGCGAGAGGCCTTCGAGCGCGACCTTGATGAAGAGAAAGCTCGCACCCCAAATGACCGCGAGCGCCGCGAGTTGGACCTCAGCGCGACGCACGTTCACGCCCTACTGACTACTGCTTTCAAATGTGAAGTGACCAGTCACCATGAACTGCACACGGTCGGCGACATTCGCAGCGTGATCGCCGGCTCGCTCGTAGAAGCGGCCGACAAGCGCCATCTGCACCGCCAGCTGGAGCGTGGTGTCATCGGGCTCGCGCAAAGAGAAGATCGCCTGGAAGAGTTCCTTCTGGAGCTCGTCCATTACGTCGTCCATGTCGGCGAGCGCGGCGGCGCGGGCTATATCGCGATCTGCGAACGCCTCGATCGCGAGGCGCAGTTGAGCCGACGCCTGATCACGCATGCGGTCGATCAGGCCGCGCAAGCGCGGCTCGATCGCGTGCGGGTAGAGGCGACGCGCCGCCTTGGCCACCTTGCACATGAGGTCGCCGATGCGCTCGATCTCGTGGATCACGCGAAGGACCGTCACCAGCATTCGGAGATCCGCGGCCATTGGTTGTTGCTGGGCCAAGAGCAGGCAGATCCGTTGTTCGACGTCGTGCGTGAGGTCGTCGAGGACGCTGTCGTCGGCAACGACCTTCTCTACCGCGGCGAGGTCGGCGGCGAGGAACGCGTTGGTCGCGGCCTCGATCGCTTCGCCCGCAAGCGCGCCGAGACGAATCACATCGGCTCGGATGGCGTCGAGCTCTTCATGGAACACGCGTCGGATTTCAGTCATATGCGATCGATCTCAGTCTTGTCGGTTGGAGCATTGGGAAGCTTGATAACGAAGGTGGAGCCCTCGCCTTCACGCGAGTCGACGCTGACGTCGCCGCCGTGGTTGCGCGCGACGTGGCGCACAATCGCCAGGCCCAGGCCGGTGCCGCCCGTGGCCCGGCTCCGGGCGCGGTCAACGCGATAGAAGCGTTCGAAGATGCGGTCACGATCGGCGGGTGGAATGCCGATCCCGTGGTCTTGCACGATCAGCTCGACGCTCTCGCCCGCGTCACGCGCGCCGACCAGTACCGCCGCGCCGGCGTTCGAGTACTTCACCGCGTTCTCGATGAGGTTCACGAGCGCGCCTTCGACCTGCGTGGTGTCCACGAGCAGCGTCGTGTCGGGCACCTCGGTAATCGCCACGTCAGCGGAGCGATCGCCGGCGGTTGAGACGACGCGATCGACGGCGCGGGCGACGATGTCGCGTACTGAGACCTCCTCGCGTTCGAGTTCACCACCTTCGATGCGTGAGAGGTCCAGCAGGTCGTCGATCAGGTGGCTCGCCCGTTCCGCCTCGTGCGCAACGCGTTCGGCGAGCCGACGCAACACGGCGGGATCGGTGGTGTCGTCTTCGACCGCGAGCGTGTCAGCGAGAGCGACGATCGCGCCGATCGGCGTGCGCAGTTCGTGTGAGACGTTGGCCACGAAGTCGCGCCGCACCGCATCGATGCGGTAGCGATCGGTGACGTCTTGCACCACCGCAACCCGTCCGTCGGTAACGCGCAAGGGCGAAGCCGACAGCGAGAGCGTGCGCGGCGGTGGGCCGTGAAGCTCGATTACGCGCTCCGCAGGGCCCGCTCCGGTGTCTTCGAGCAGATCGGTTATCGCCCGCGCCGCGAGCAGATCGCTGTGACGGGAATCAGCAAGTCGAGTCGCCTCGGCGTTGCGCAGCACCTCGGCGCCCTCGCCGTCGACCACTACCACGCCGAGGGGCAGCGCATCGAAGGCGTCGCGCAGCCGCTGGGTCTCGCTCCGGCTGGCGGTTGCGATCGATGCGGACTCGTCCCGGTCCTCCAACGCTCGCCCGAGCTCAACGCGCAGCGCCTGGAGCTCGGAGCGCTTGCTCATCCGAAGCGACCGGTGATGTACGCCTCGGTGCGAGGGTCGCGCGGCGCGGTGAAGATTTGCGATGTGGGCGAGAACTCCACGAGCTCACCGTGGCGTTCACCACTGGCTTCATCCACCGACGCAGTGAGGAAGGCGGTCCGATCCGACACGCGTGCGGCCTGCTGCATGTTGTGGGTCACGATGACGATCGTGTAGTCCTGCTTCAGCTCGATCATGAGATCTTCGATGCGCGCCGTCGCGATCGGATCGAGCGCCGAGCACGGTTCGTCCATGAGGATGACTTCGGGCTGCACCGCGATGGCCCGGGCGATGCAGAGCCGCTGCTGCTGACCTCCCGAGAGCGACATCGCGCTCTTCTTGAGCTTGCCCGAGACTTCGTCCCACAACGCCGCGCGCCGCAGCGACTGCTCGACGAGGTCGTCCATGTTCTCGACCTTCTCCTTGAGCACGCGCGGCCCGTAAGCGACGTTGTCATAGATCGACTTCGGGAACGGATTCGGCTTCTGGAAGACCATGCCGATGCGGCGGCGCACTTCGATCGGGTCGACGTCGGCGCCGTAGAGATCAATGCCTTGGTACCGAACCGTTCCTTCGACCCGCGCATCCGGGATCAGGTCGTTCATGCGATTGAAGCAGCGCAGCAGCGTCGACTTACCGCAGCCCGACGGCCCGATCAGCGCGGTGATCTCCCCGCCGCGGATCTCCACTGTGACGTCGCTCACCGCGAGGGCCGGGCCGTAGAAGACGCGCAACGCGTTGGTCTCGAACACCGGAGCCGTGGTGAGCTCGGCGTCGGGCGTAGTGGCGGTCGGCGACTGGGCCACGACGGGCCGAGGTGCCAACGGGGTGGGCGGAGGATTACTCATACGGCCAGTCGCAGACGCTAGTTCCGGGCGAAGCGCGCCGATATGACGCGCGCCGCCAGGGTGAGGATGAATACGAGAAGGATCAGAGTGAGCGCGGCGGCCCAGGCGCGGTCTTGCGCAGCGGGGAACGGCACCTGCGCGTTCTTGAAGATCTGCGCCGAAAGCGCAGTATTTGCGCCGAAGAGCGACGTGTTGGGCTTGGATACCACACCGATCGTGAAGAGCAGCGGTGCGGTCTCACCCGCAGCGCGCGCTACCGCGAGCATGGCGCCACTCACGATGCCCGGCAGCGCCGATGGCAGCACGACGCGGACCGTCGTGCGCCACGTGCGTGCGCCGAGCGCCGCGCTCGCCTCGCGCAGGTTCGCGGGGACGAGCTTGAGCATCTCCTCGCTGGTGCGCACGATGATCGGCAGCATCAAACAGGCCAGCGCGAGCGCACCGGCAAGCCCCGACAGCCCGTAGCGCAGGACCCAGATCGTGTAGATGAACAACCCCATGACGACCGACGGCACCCCGCTCATCACGTCGGTCATCAAGCGGATGAACCGGGCCAGGGGCCGCTGCTTGCCGTACTCGTTGAGGTAGATCGCTCCGAGCACCCCGAGCGGCACTGCAATGGCTGTAGCCGCGCCGGTGATGAGCAGGGTCCCGAGCACAGCGGGCGCCATACCCGGCCCCGGCTGTGAGGAGATGATCGGCACGTTGGTTACGAGGAAGTCGTAGCTAAACAGCCGCATGCCGGACCGAATCACGTAGAACGCGATAAAGCCCAACGGCAACGCCGCAGCCGCAAACGCCGCCCACATCAACACCGTGGCGATCTGGTCGCGCAGCTTGCGCGCCAGCGATGAGCGGGTGGTGGCAAAACCGGTGGTGGTCACCCGCCGCCTCGCATCCGCAGCTCAACCCGGCGCACGATGGCGCGGGCCGAAACGTTCACCACGATCGTGAGTACGAACAATCCGACGCCGAGCGCGATGAGCGCGGCGCGGTGGGTGCCGGCCGCCTCACCGAACTGGAAGGCGATGACCGACGGCATCGTGTCGCCGGTGGAGAACAGGTTCGCGGTGATCTGCGGCGTCGCCCCCACGACCAACGCGACGGCGATGGTCTCGCCCATGGCGCGTCCGAGGCCGAGCATCGTCGCACCGACCATGCCCCCTACCGCGTGCGGCAACACCACGCCCTTGATCATCTCCCAACGCGTCGCGCCGAGGGCGAGCGCGCCGTCTTTGTCGTTGCGCGGCACCGTCGTGAACACCTCGCGGGTGACCGACGTGATGATCGGCGTGATCATCACCGCGAGGATCAGCCCAGCGGTAAAGAACGCCCGTCCGGTCTGCGTGCCGTTGAACAGCGTGGTGAGCACAGGGATCGAATCGACCGCGTTGGACAGGCTGTTGTACGGGCCGGTGATATTGGGCGCCAGCACGAGGATGCCCCAGAGGCCAAAGACAACCGATGGAATGCCGGCGAGCAAGTCCATCACTGCGACCACGACGCCGCGCATACGCCGCGGCGCGACCTCGGTCACGAACAGCGCGATGCCGACCGAGATCGGAACCGCAAACAGCACCGCGATCGTGGAGACGACCGCGGTGCCGAAGATGAAGGCGAGGGCGCCGAACTTGCCTTCGTTCGGCGCCCACTCCTTCGACGTAATGAAGCTGAAGCCCGCCTCCCGAAACGCGGGCCACGCGTTGGTCATCATCGTGATCGCGATAAGCACGAGCACTACAAGGATGACCAGCCCGGCGACGACGGTCAGGATGCGAAACGCGTCGTCGGCCCGGCGCCCGCTTGTGCGGGTGGCGTCGAGCGCCGGCCGATCAACAGGAACTGCGGTAATGACTGTGACTGGTTACTAGGCGATGACGAGGGACTGCAACTGCTCGAGCGCCTTCTTACGGAAGTCGGTGGGCAGCTGCGCGTAGTTGACCGACTCGTTCAGCGCTTGGCCGTCGGTCAGCATGAAGTTCAAGAAGCCCTTGATCGCTTCGCCCTTGGCCTTGTCGGTCTGGTTCTTGTAGACGAGGATCCAGGTCGGCGTGGCGATCGGGTACGCAGTCACACCAGCCGCATTGAGCGGGTCGTAGGTGAGATCGGCGTTGAGCGCGGTCTCCTTGAGCGCAGCGGCGACGCCCGCGATCGTCGGGGCAATGAACTTGCCCGCCGCGTTCTTGATGCTTGCAAGCTTCAGGCCCGTGGCCTTGGCGTCGGCGAAGTCGACGTAGCCAACCGCCCCGTTGACGCCCTTCAGGCTGCCGGTTCCGGTACCGATGAGCTGGGCAACGCCCTGGTTGCCCGCACCGGCCTGCGTTGACGCAGGCCACGCGACGGTGTCGCCCTTGCCGAGGGTCCACGCCGTCGGCGCGGCCTTGGTGAGAAAGCCCGTGAAGTTCGACGTGGTGCCTGAGCCCTCAGCGCGGTGCACGACCACGATCTTGGTCGCCGGCAGGGTCACGCCCGGATTGTCCGCCTTGATTGCGGCGTCGTCCCAGCTTGTGATCTGGGCCAAGAAGATCTTGGCGATCGTGTCGGGACTGAGCTGCAGCTTGGTGACGCCTTCGAGTTGGTAGGCGACGGTGATGGGCGCGGCTGCGACCGGGAAGTAGAGAACCTCGCCACCCTTGAACGTCGGCTTGTCAGCGTCCTTGATGAGGCTGTCGGAGCCGGCGAAATCGACGACCTGGCCGGCGAGGTCGGTCTTGCCCTTGCCCGAGCCGCCGCCGCCGTAGTTAACGGTGACCTTAGGGGCGACCTCGAGGAAGCCGGCCTTGGCCGCTTCTTGGAGTGGCGCTTGGAACGTGGAGCCCGACGCGTTGAGCGTGGCGCTCAGCGTCGCGTAGTCAATCGAGGCGCCCTTGACTTCGTCGCCCTTAGGCGCCGTTGTGTCGGACGTGGACCCTGTGTTGGCGTCCTTGGAACTGCAGGCGGCGCTAAGCAGCGCACCTGCGATCACGAGCGCGCTCACTCGCGCGATTCGGCGTGTCTTCATGCCGTTAACCCTAAGGAAGCAAAACGAACGGACACCCGCCACTACGTGAACGGGAGGTGAACGGGAGCCAACGGATCGTTACCCGACCGTGATGAGCTCGACGCCTCGGCAATAAGGCCGGAGCGCGTCGGGCACCGTGACCGATCCGTCAGCGTTGCGATACAGCTCGAGCAACGCGGCGAGTACCCGCGGTACAGCAAGCGCAGACCCATTCAGCGTGTGGACAAATGCGGGGCCGCTCTCGGCCCGGTAGCGGATGTTGGCGCGGCGAGCCTGGTAGTCGGAGAACCACGAGCAGCTGCTCGCTTCGAGCCACCGGTCGACACCGGGCGCGTAGATTTCGACGTCGTATTGACGAGCGTGGCTCTGGCCGAGATCACCGGTACAGATCTCGAGCACGCGGGTCGTGAGTCCCAGCGCTTCGAGCGTGCCGATGGCTCGATTGGTGATCTCCTCGTGCAGGGCCTCGGCCTGCGCCGGGGTAGCGAGGGCGAGGATCTCGACCTTGTCGAACTCGTGGCCCCGCAGTAGGCCACGGGTGTCCTTGCCCGCCGAGCCCGCCTCGCGGCGGTAGCACGGCGAGTACGCCATCATCCGCTTGGGTAGTTCGGCCTCGGTCAGGATCTCATCGCGGTACAGCGACGTGAGCGGCACCTCAGCGGTGGGAATAGGCCAAAGGTCGTCGCGTTCAACGTGGTACGCGTCGTCCGCGAACTTCGGCAGCTGACCGGTCGCAATGAGCGTGTCGGTCAGGACCATCGTGGGCGGACGAATTTCCTCGTAAGCGTCGGCGTTGCGATCGAGCGCGAGCTGACACAGCGCGCGGGCCATCGTGGCGCCCATGCCGCGCAGGGCGACGAACATCGAGCCCGCGACCTTGACGGCGCGCTCGTTGTCGAGGATGCCGAGCTCGGTGCCGATCTCCCAGTGCGGCACCCGCTGGTGATCAGCGAACGCAGGCAGGTCGCCGCCGCGCACGACCTTGTTGTCGTTTTCGCTGGCACCGACGAGCGCGGCCGGGTCGGGCGTGTTCGGGATGCGCAGCATCCGGTCGCGTAGTTCGACTTCAAGCGTGGCCGTCTCGGACGCAAGCTTCGATTCCTGCTCGCCGATGGCGCGGCTCTGCTCCTGCAGTGCCTCCGCTTGCGCGGTGTTTCCGGCCTTGCGGGCCTTGCCCACTTCGCCCGACATGGTCTTGACCTGCGCGCGCAGCTCGTCGCGCTGGGCGCTGATCTGGCGGAGTCGGACGTCGAGTTCGGCCGCCGCATCGACTTCGGACGGATCGACGTTCTTGGTGGCCAGCGCGGCCTTCACCGCGTCGAGGTCGTTCCGCAAGCGCCGAATGTCGAGCATGCGCGAGGTTAGGCGGAACGCCCCCGGCGGATAAACGTGAATTCGGTAGCTAGCGGGCGGTGCTAACGGGCCATACGGGCCGCAACCCCGTCGCGCACAAGCGGCAACGTCCTGTAGAAGGTGTCGCCGGGACACTCGGTTGTCCGACCGGTGTCGCGGTGCCCGGCGATGTTGGGAAACGACGACTGCGCTCCGGTCGACGACGTGTAAGGAGACGAACCGTGCGGGTCGATGCCGTGGTCGTCGGCCTCCCACGCCAGCAGTCGTTCGAGGGCCTGCTTGGCCGCAGGCGTCGCGTCCTGCGTGGTCAGCGTGCCGAGGAGCGCGACCCCCACGGTGCCGGTGTTGTGTTGCCGTGCGTGCGCGCCGATGACACCGCGGCCTTGGGCGTCTTGGCCCGTGATCGAATCTGCTTGCGAGTGCGGCGCGTGCGAGGCACGACCCTTGTAGATACGGCCCGACTCGTCGATCAGGAAGTTGTAGCCGACGTCGCCCCAGTCCTGGGTAATGGCGTGGTAGCGGTAAATCGCCCGGACGGTCGCGGCGGGATTGGCGTCGTTATTCGCGGTGTCGGTGTGGTGCACGATCAGCTTCTGGATCGGCGCGAACCTGGGCGTCCACTTCTCGGTGCCGTCGCCGCGAAACCGCAGCGACTCGTCCGCTCCCCAATCGGCACGCGCAATGATCGCGGGCTGGACGGTGCCGTTCGCAGGGTCGGTGGGGCGCAGTTTCTCCACGATCGCGCGTACGCGGTCGCGCATCCCGAGCACGCTCAGCCGCTGGATGCGTTCGTCGCTCCGGACCCGCACAACCGTCGCGTTAAGGGTCGTCAGCACCGTCCCGTAGGTGGTGCCGTTGGCGCGGGCGGCGCCGATCTCGTCGCGGCCGACATCTACGGGCGCACTAAAGCGCAGCCCGTCACGACTAAACGCAATGGTCACGTGCGCGTCGGGATGACCGGTCCAGTACACGGCGAGGTTGCGGGCGGCGAAGGGCAGCACACGCACGAGGGTGCCCACAACCGGCCCCGTCACCGTGGCCGCACTGCGAAGATCGGGCTGCGCCACAGCCTGGGTCGCGGGCACCAACGCAAGGCTCGCCACTACGAACAGGATCAGCTTGAGCCTGATAGCGAGCACGTCAAAGGATACGCGTAAGGTCGGCGCCGCATGAGTGTGGTGTCGGTCGACGGGTTGGTCGTGCGTTACGGCGACGTCACGGCGGTCGACGGCTTGTCGTTCGACGCTGACCCCGGCACGGTGACCGCGCTGCTCGGACCCAACGGCGCAGGCAAGACCACGACCGTCGAGACCATCGAGGGCTACCGACGCCCCAACGCCGGGACGGTGCGCGTGCACGGGCTCGACCCGGTGGCCGACGCACGCGCGTTGCTGCCCCGTATCGGCGTGATGCTGCAGCGCGGCGGCATCTATCCGTCGATGGGGATTGCGGCCGCGCTGGACCTATTCGCGTCGTACTACGCGTCGCCCGCGTCACCGGCGGAACTGCTCGAACGCGTCGGGCTAAGCGGTCGCGTCACCAAGACGTCTTGGCGGCGGCTCTCGGGCGGCGAGCAGCAGCGGGCGTCGCTCGCACTCGCGCTTATCGGCAACCCCGACGTCGTGTTCTTGGACGAGCCGACCGCCGGCGTCGACCCGCACGCCCGTCAGCTCGTACGCGCGGTGATCGCGGACCTGCGGGCGAGCGGCGCCTGCGTGGTGCTCACCACCCACGAGCTCGACGAAGTCGTGCGGCTCGCCGACCACATCGTGATTGTCGACGAGGGCCGGGTCGTCGCCGACGGCACGCTCGCGTCGCTGACCTCGTCCGATGACGTGATCAGTTTCGTGAGCGCGCCCGGCCTCGACGCCGACGCGCTCGGCACCGCGATGGGCGGGTGGGTAAGCGAAACGTCGGCCGGTCGCTACTCGATCGCACTCGGATCATCGCCCGCACGCGTGGCCGCGCTCACCGCGTGGCTCGCCGAGCGCGACCTTCCCATCTCCGAACTCGGCAGCGGCACGCGCCTCGAAGACGTCTTCCTTCGCCTTACCGGAGGCAGCGAGTGAAGCCGTTCCTCGCGCAGCTACGGGCCGAAGTGACCATGAGCCTCACGCGCGGCGAATCGCTGCTGCTCACCATCGGCATCCCGGTTGGCCTGCTCGTGTTCTTCTCGCTGGTCGACGTGTTGCCCACAGGCACCAAGGATCCCGTCACGTTCCTCGCGCCCGGCGTGCTCGCCATGGCCGTGCTGTCGACGGCGTTCACGGGACTCGCGATCGCGACGGGGTTCGAGCGTTCCTACCTGGTGCTCAAGCGCCTCGGCACCACCCCGCTCGGCCGCCCGCGTCTCATCGCCGCCAAGATCGTCGGTGTCCTCCTCGTGATTGCGGTGCAAGCAATCGTGATCGTGCTCGGCTCGCTCGCACTCGGCTGGTCGCCCAACTTCGACGTGCTGGTTGCGCTCCCCGCGCTCGTGCTCGCCACGACCGCGTTCGCATCGCTCGGCCTACTCATGGCGGGCACGCTGCGCGCTGAGATCACGCTCGCCGTCGCGAACGCCGGCTTCATTTTGCTGATGCTGATCAGCGGCATGGTCATCCCGGTCAGCAAGCTGCCCGGCCCGATGCGCATCGCGTCGGAAGCATTGCCCAGCGAGGCGCTCGCACACGTCCTCCACGCCGCGGCCACCGGTGCAGCGACGGGCACGCGTGCGTGGGTCGTGCTCGTGGTCTGGGCCATTATCAGCCCGCTGCTGGCGGCGCGTTTCTTCCGCTGGGAGTAGCTCTAAGGATTCTTAGAGCGGCTTGCAAGGTTCTTGTCAACGAACCGAAACTACGCCTGCGAGCCATCTTGAGGGACGAGCGAAGCGGCCTTCTCTAGCGGCACACGCGCCACCAGCGGGTCTGCGTGCCTGTGGAGGCGCGTCCATACCCCGTCGCGCAAATCGAAGACCTCGGTGACGCGAAGCTCCCATCTCTTTTCGGTCGGGTCGCCGCGAAACCGCACCCGAGCGCGCTCGATGAACGTGAGATACGCGAGGTCCGACCCCGCCCTTGCGCTCAACAGTTCGACTTCGCCCTCGCCCCACTCCCATTGTGCGGCAACTGCCTCCTGCCGAAGTGCTGTCTCCCGTCCGCCAAACGAGTACCCGCCGACGCCGCCAAGGATCGTCCCGTCCTCGGGCAGCGAATAGCCCGAGGCGTCGCCGTTGATCCA
>JBKJQZ010000047.1:0-4644 GCA_046594835.1 Acidimicrobiales bacterium
GGTTCCGCGACGGAGCGCCGCTCGCGCCGCCGCTTGCGGCGCCGCCCCCGACGTCCCCGGCGCCGCGGCGCGAGCCGCCCGATGACGGTCGACGTCCGCCGGGCCCGACCGAGTGCATGATCTGCGGGTCGATGCCGGTGGAGTTCGTCGCATGTCGGAGCGAATTCGGCATCGTCATTTGGCAGCAACGCTCCGAGGTCGCCGGCCCGATGTGTCGCTTGTGTGGGCTCAGCCTGTTCCGCGACTTTCAGAACGCGACGCTGTTGAAGGGCTGGTGGGGGATCGGCGCGCTCGGCTGCAACTTCGTCACCATCCCGCGCAACCTCCGCGCGCGCCGTGCCCTCACGAGGCTTCCGCCGCCCGCGTTCCGCGACCCGAACGTGCGCGCGCCGAAGAGCGCGCCGCTCGCAGAGGGGCCACCGCTCTATCGGCGCGCGGGCGTCTACCTCACAGCGCTACTGGCGATTGTGCTCGGCGGTCTCGTAGCGACGAGCGGCGCGACCGAGCCGCCGGGACCCAACACGCCGCCGCGCATTCACCGCCTCGTGGGCCAGTGCATCACCATTCACGGCGCCGAGTTCGGCCAGGTCGTGCACTGCGCGCAACCCCACGACGCCCGCATCATCGACGTCGTCGGGCGCAACGACACCTGTCCCGCGCAAACCACCAGCTACTTCAACCGGGTGAGTGAACGGGTCTGCGTCGACGAGACGCAGTAACGGGTCACGGTTCTCCGCCCGTCCGCCTGAACAAAAGCTGAACACGACCTTTCGACGCTTTCCAACGCTGCGGCCGGCCTCTAACCCCAACAACGGCTGCGCTCGCGGAAGTTAGCAAAATGAAACCTTCGCGAACGGCCTCCGACCAGCACTTTCGCGACCATCAATTTGTTGACACCCGTGGAATTACGGTGTTGTATTTCTCCCTCATCTCGCGATGAATGGGGCGAACCACCACAAGATGTTGTGGTTTGCCCGTCCGACCACCGCGAATCCGCGAAAAAGCACGCAACAGCAGTCCCGTACAATCGGGGGGAGAGGTTTTCACCACATGGCAATCGCACCGGAGCAACTCGGCATCGGCATCCGCCGCAATTTCACGACCGCAGGGCTACACCCCTACGACACGGTTACCTGGGAGCGCCGAGACGCACGGATCTCCAACTGGAAGACAGGCGAAGTCGCCTTCGAGCAGCTCGGTGTCGAGGTTCCCTCCACCTGGAGCGTGAACGCCACCAACATCTTGTCCCAGAAGTACTTCCGCGGGACCCTCGGCGCGCCCGAGCGTGAGTGGAGCCTCAAGCAGGTCGTGGATCGCATCGTCGACACGATCACGGCGTGGGGCGTCAAAGACGGCTACTTCACCGACGAGAACGAAGAGGCCACCTTCTCCGACGAACTCAAGTGCCTCCTCATCAACCAGCGGGCCGCGTTCAACAGCCCGGTGTGGTTCAACATCGGCGTGCCCGACGTCCCGCAACAGGGTTCGGCCTGCTTCATTCTGAGCGTCGACGATCAGATGAAGTCGATCCTCAACTGGTACACCGAGGAAGGCATCATCTTTAAGGGCGGCTCCGGTGCGGGCCTCAATATCTCGAAGATCCGCTCGTCCCGCGAGCTGCTCCAGGGCGGCGGCACGGCGTCTGGTCCGGTCAGCTTCATGCGCGGCGCGGATGCATCCGCCGGCACGATCAAGTCGGGCGGCAAGACGCGTCGTGCCGCGAAGATGGTCATCCTCGACGTCGACCATCCCGACATCAAAGACTTCATCTGGTGCAAGACCGTTGAGGAGAAGAAGGCCCGCGTCCTGCGTGACAACGGCTTCGACATGGACCTCGACGGCAAAGACAGCCACTCGATCCAGTACCAGAACGCGAACAACTCGGTCCGCGTGACCGACGAGTTCATGCAGGCCGTCGTGGACGACGCCGACTGGCAGCTCAAGGCCGTCACCGACGGCTCGGTCATCGAGACCATCAAGGCCCGCGACCTGTTCCGCCAGATCGCCCAGGCCGCCTGGGAGTGCGCGGACCCCGGCATGCAGTTCGACACCACGATCAACAAGTGGCACACCGCACACGCAACGGGGCGCATCAACGGCTCCAATCCGTGCTCGGAGTACATGCACCTCGACAACTCGGCGTGCAACCTCGCGTCGCTGAACTTGCTCACGTTCCTCGATGACCAAGACGTGTTCGACGTTGAGGGCTTCAAGGCCGCGACCGCCGTCATCTTCACCGCCCAGGAAATCATCGTCGGCAACGGCGATTACCCCACGGCCAAGATCGCCAAGACCACGCGCCGGTTCCGTCAGCTCGGCATCGGCTACGCCAACCTGGGCGCCCTGCTGATGGCCCAGGGCCTGGCCTATGACTCCGACGGCGGACGCGCGTGGGCTGGCGCGATCACCGCGCTGCTCACCGGTCAGTCCTACGCGACCAGCGCCCGCACCGCGGCGCGCATGGGGCCCTTCGCCGGCTACCAGGAGAACCGCAACCACATGCTCGAGGTGCTCGGCATGCACCGCGACGCGCTCAACGAGACCGCCGAAGAGCTCGTGCCCGTCGAGATCCTCGACGCCGCCCGTCAATCATGGGACGACGCCTGCTCCACCGCCGAAGTCCACGGTGTGCGCAATAGCCAGGCCAGCGTGCTCGCACCCACGGGCACGATCGGCCTGCTGATGGACTGCGACACCACCGGCATCGAGCCCGACCTCGGCCTCGTGAAGATGAAGAAGCTCGTCGGCGGCGGCACCATGAGCATCGTCAACCAGACCGTGGAGCGAGGACTCACCAAGCTCGGCTATTCCAGCGAGCAGATCGAAGAAATTCAGGCTTACATCGCTGAAGAGAAGTCGATCCTCGGCGCGCCGCACCTAGCGCCGTCGCACTACGACGTGTTCGCCTGCTCGATGGGTGACAACACAATTCACTATCGCGGTCACATCAAGATGATGGCCGCGGCGCAGCCGTTCCTCTCGGGCGCCATCTCCAAGACGGTCAACATGCCCGAAGACGTGACGGTGGAAGAGGTTGAGCAGCTCCACATCGAGAGCTGGCAGCTCGGCCTCAAGGCCGTCGCCATCTACCGCGACAACTGCAAGGTCGGTCAGCCCCTCGCGACGGCCAAGAAGGGCCAAGGCGAGAACGGGTTCGACACTTCCGCTTCACAGGCTGGCGCCGGTGCCGACGGCGCGCCCGTCGACGCCGCACTCGCACAGAAGATCGTTGAGCTCGAGAAGGAAATCGAGCGCCACACGATCTTCGTCAAGCAGCCCGTGCGCGAGCGCATGCCCAACAAGCGTCGCTCGATGACCACCAAGTTCCGCGTCGCGGACTGCGAGGGCTACTTCACCGTTGGCGAGTACGACGACGGCCGTCCCGGCGAAGTGTTCATCTCGGTGTCCAAGCAGGGCTCGACGTTGTCGGGTCTGATGGACGCCTTCGCGGTGTCGATCTCGCTTGGCCTCCAGCACGGCGTGCCGCTTTCTACCTACGTCAAGAAGTACTCCAACTCGCGCTTCGAGCCCAGCGGCATGACCGATGATCCCGAACTACGGATCGCCACGTCGCTGATGGACTACATCTTCCGCCGCATCGCCGTTGACTACATGCCCCTCTCCGAGCGCACCGAACTTGGCATTCTCACCCAGCAGGAGCGCATGGAGCCGACCCTTCCGGGTATCGAAGAGGCGTCGGTTGTTGACCATGGCAGCGACGCGGTCGCCCAGGTGCGCCTTGACCTTGAGCACGCAACCGCTTCGCCGCCACCGCAGGCGTCGGTGGCTCCAGTGGAGCCTCCGAAGATGACCGCGCCGGCGAAGAACGAAGTGATCGCGCCGCTGTGCTACTCGTGTGGCAACGAGATGCAGCGGGCGGGCTCGTGCTACGTGTGCGGCTCGTGCGGGTCCACGTCGGGCTGCAGCTAGCCCTCGCTAGGTTTCGCGCTCTCGAATCGTTGTGATCGACGCCGATTAGGCGCGATCACAACGATTCCGTGACGCGAAACCCACTGCCACCAGCTGACGACGCCAGAACGAATCAACCGGCGCGCTAGCGAACGACGTCGGCCATGTTTTTTTGGAAGGAATCCGGCCGACGCGTCGTCAAAGCCATGTGTTCTTCCAACGGTGGTACGAATGATGGCGGTGGCTGCGCCGACGAGTCGCGACGATGGACTGGTCGCCCAAGCCCTTGCCGGTGACCGCGACGCGTTCGGCGCGCTGATCCGTCGACACGACGCACGGCTCCGCAGCGTCGCCTCGAAGCTGTTGGGTGGCGACGTGCATCGAATGGACGACGTCATGCAGGACGCCTACGTCAAGGCCTACCGGTCGCTTGCCTCGTTTCGGGGCGACGCAGCCTTCGGGACGTGGATTCATCGCATCGTCCACAACGCGTGCATGGACGAGTTGCGGCGATCGGCCCACCGGGCCATCCCCGTCGACGTCATGGACGAGACCGTGGCGTCGAGCTGGATCGGGCCCGAGCAGGCAACGACCACAGCCGACAGCGTGCGCCGCGCGCTAGGTGCGTTGAGCGCCGACCAGCGGGCTGCGGTCGTGCTGGTTGACGGCCAAGGTTTCGACATCGCCAGTGCCGCCGAGATCCCCGGTGTGCCCGAGGGCACGGTGGGTTCGCGG
>JBKJQZ010000137.1:0-35878 GCA_046594835.1 Acidimicrobiales bacterium
GGTCGTCCCGGTCGGCCAGACAACGGCGAGTGAGTTCGGCGGGCTCAATGTGAGCGTCACCAAGATCAACGGCGTCACGCACAATCCGTGGCGCCACGGCCGCACCGTCGGTGGGTCCTCGACGGGCTCTGCGGCGGCGGTCGCGGGCGGCCTCGTATCGCTGGCGAGCGGCGGCGACGGTGGCGGCTCCATCCGCATTCCGGCCGGCTACACCGGCCTGCTCGGGTTCAAGGGAACGTTCGGCCGCATCACACGCGCCCCGCACGCATTCATGCGACCCAACACGGTGGTTCTCGGCAACCTGTCGCGCTCGGTGCGCGACTCGGCGCGTTATTACGACGTGTGTGCGGGCGTTGATCCCTACGACCCGACCACGATTCCTTCCGCTGGTGGGTGGGAGGCGAATCTGGGTTCGCACGACCTCAAAGGCAAGCGCGTTGCCGTGGTACCAAACCTCGGTGGGGTAACGCTCGAGCCGGGAGTGGAGGATCGCATCCGCGCCGAGGCCAAGCAACTGATCGCTGACGCCGGGATGGTCGAGGTCGACGTGAAGGTCGCGCCGCCGAACCTCGCGGCGCAATGGGCCATGGGCAACCTCGCGACGCTGCTCGAAGACATGGGCGACAAGTGGCCGAAGTGCGCTGGCGACCTCACCGACGAGATTGCCTTCGGGATGTTCTTGTCGCAGTCGATGTACAACCTGCACACGGCTGCCGCGGCCGAGGGCCTGCGCATCGCCGCGAACGAGGCGATGGCTGAAGCCTTCGAACAGGTCGACTTCGTTATAAGTGCGACCAACCCGGGCCCTGCGTTCCCGGCCGAGGCGAGCACGAGCGCCCCCCAAGGCATCCTCGATACCGCCATGAAGAGCGACGTCGGCAAGTACGCGATGCGCGGCCTGCTCGGGCTCGTGCGTCTGGGGGCAACGTTTCGGCCGTCACTGCCCTCGGGCATCCTCGACATCGCGAGCAAGCGGCTGCCTGATCTCGTGAACATGGGCGCGCTCACGATCATCTCGAACATCTACGGGAACCCGGCCGCGTCGATTCCGGCTGGCACCGTCGACGGGCTCCCCGTCGGCATGCAGGTGCTGGCGCGGCACCACGAAGACGCGTTGCTGTTCGACGTCGCGCTGGCCGTCGAACGGAACAGCCCGTGGCCGCTCGTTGCGCCCAGGAGCTGATAGCTAGCTAACTAACAGCTGTCCGCTCATCGTGGACGGGTGGTACTCGCAGTGGTACTGGTAGGTGCCGGCCGCAGGCGTGATCGTGTCGCTGCTTGCTGACTTACCGCCCTCGACGTCTTCGTTGACGTCAAGCTTCTCGACCGTCAAGTTGTGCTCGGCCGCGCCGTCGTTCTTAATCGTCAGGATGAGGGGTTGCTCGGCCTGCGCGGTGATTGACGCCTTGTCGAATTTGAAGTCAGTCGCAACCAGCGTGAGCTTTGCGGCGCTCCCGTTGGGCGTCGATGCACCCGTGGTTGGGGTTGGCGCGGCGGTGGTGTCGGTGGCGTCTTTGGAGCTGTCGTTACTGCCGCACGCCGCGCTTGCGGTTGCAGCGAGAACGATGACTGCACCGAGTCGGAAGATGCGTTTCATGCGAAGGCCTTTCAGTTAATGGCAACGTGGCGGGCATGCACGTAGGAGTGGTCTACCCCCAAATCGAACTCGGCGGAAGCCCCGACGCCGTCCGGCAGCTTGGTCTGGCGGCCGAAGAACTGGGGTTCGAGCATCTGGTCGCCTTCGATCACGTCCTTGGCGCCGTCCATGACCGACGCGAGCCGCCGCTGACGGGCCCCTATACCGAGCACGATCCGTTTCACGATCCACTCATGCTCTTCGCCTACCTCGCGGGGATGACGACGACGTTGGGTTTCTTCACGGGCGTGATGATTCTCCCGCAGCGACAGACCGCACTTGTTGCCCGCCAGGTTGCGGACCTGGACCTGTTCTCGGGCGGACGGTTCCGTCTCGGCGTTGGTGTCGGGTGGAACTACGTCGAGTACGAGGCGCTCGGTCAGGACTTCAGTACGCGTGGACAACGTGAGGAAGAACAGGTCGAACTGCTACGCCGTTTGTGGACCGAGCCCGTCGTCGACTTTGCCGGTCGGTTCGATCGCGTTGATCGCGCGAGCGCGCTGCCGCACCCGAGCGCGCCGGTGCCAATCTGGCTCGGCGGCTACGGCGGCAAGGCGTTCGACCGCGCCGCGCGCGTTGGTGACGGCTTCGTATTTGGTGGACCGATCGAGCGGACGATTCCCGCGTGGCAGCGTTTGCGGTCGATGGTCGTCGACGCCGGACGCGATCCGGGCACCTTTGGAGCCGAGGCGGTGATCCTGACAAAGCAGGGTGCCGACGCCGTGGCCGGAAAGATCGACGAGTGGTCTGCGGTCGGCGGCACCCACGTCGCAGTGAACACAATGAGCCTCGGATTCACCCACGTCGACCAGCACATCGAGTACCTGGCCACGGTCGCGAAGACGCTCCGTCGCTAAGATTGCCGCTTCCGGCGTCGCCGGAGCGCTCCATAACCTCCAGGTAGGGGAAGCCGGTGAGACGCCGGCACTGACCCGCAGCCGTGAATCACGCCTTCGAGCGTGGAAGTCGGAATGCCTGCCCGGAGGGAAATGCCGTTGCGTGGAACCAACAAAAGGCGATCTTTACATGCACAAGCTTGACCTCTTTCGACGACTGGCTGCCTACGGCGCCGGTGTCGCCCTCGTAGCGAGTGGGGTTGGCCTCGCCGCGCCCTCCCGAGCCGAATCGAAGGTTTCTGCCCAGGGCCTCTCGTCCACCGCGAGTTCGGCCATCGACTGGCTCGAGGGCCAGCTCACCGCGAGCGGCCACCGATTCCAGTCGAGTTTCGAGGGGCAGAGCTACGACGACCTCGGCCTCACCATCGATGCGCTGCTCGCAACCGCGTCGGCGGGTCGCAACACCGACACCGAGGCAGCAGCGGCGTCGAACTACGTGCTCGACCACGCGGCGTCGTACGTCTCGTTCGAGGCCGATCGTTACGCCGGCCCCCTGGGCAAGCTGATGGTCTTTGCGCAGGCGCGCGGCATCGCGACGACGAACGTCGGTGGCTTGAACCTCGAGAACGAGATACGCGACCGTCTCACGGCGTCAGGCCGCTTCAGTGACAAGTCGGACTTTGGCGACTACTCCAACGGTGTCGGCCAGGCCTTCGACATGATCGCCCTGTCCCGCACGACCAACGACGTGCCGGTGTCTGCGGTCAACTGGTTGCTTGCGCAGCAGTGCCCCAACGGTGGCTTCCGCATCGACTACTCCGACGATGTCCCGGGCTGCACGACCAGCGATGACTCCGACCTCGACGCCACCTCGTTCGCGCTTCTCGCGCTGAGCGTCTCGCCGCTGACGGAGGCCCAAGACGCCAAGATCGACCCCGCGCTCGCGTTCTTGTTCGACCAGCAGGCGGACTCCGGCCTCATCGGCAACGCGAACTCGAGCGGGATGGCTGCGTCAGCTCTGCGCACCTTCGGTCTCGTGCCTGACGCCAACGACGTCGCCACCGCCGTGACTGGTTTGCAGCTCGCGAGCGGCACCGACAAGGGAGCGATAGCGCTTACCGACGCCGACGCAACGGCCGCCAAGAGCGGTGGAATCGCCGACGCCAAGCGCGCCACGTTCCAGCGCGCGACGGCGCAGGCGGTGCTTGCGCTTGGTCTGCCGAGCTACGTCGACCGCGGCAGCGTGCCGCCCGTCGAGCCCAAGCCCCACATCGCGTCTTCTACGGCCACCGCGAAGCCGGGCGACGCGATCACCGTTACTGGTGGTGGCTTCGAAAGTGGTGAAACGGTGTCCGTGACAGTGCTGTCGGACCCGGTCAACGTGGGTTCGGTTATTGCGAGCGCAGCCGGCGAAGTCGAATCGGCGTTCACGCTTCCCTCGACGGTACCGCCGGGCGCGCACACGATCCGTCTCGCCGGCGCGAGTAGCGGTGTGGTTGTGACGACTCCGCTGACGGTTACTGCCGCGCAGGTCGCGACGACCGCGCCGCCGACCACGGCTGTGGCCGCGGCCGTGAACACGACCATTGTTCGCACCGGTAGCACCGCCGACGCCGAGACGATGTTCGGTGGAGCGCTAGTGCTCGCGGGTGCCGCGCTTGTGGTGGCGACTCGCCGCCGCAAGGTCATCTACCCCTTCAAGCGGTAACGGCGATGCGCGCCCGGCGCGTCCTAGCGGTTGCGTGCTGTCTGACGGCGCTCTTCGTGTCGACCTCGTCGACGCGCGCGGACGAGGCCAACGCCGAGTGCGCCAACAACAACGACATCACGATCGTTATCGACTTCCAAGACTTGGGAGGCGGGGTGAACGTGCGCTGTTCGCCCCAACCCGTGCGCAACGGTTTCGACGCGTTCACGCGTTCCAATATCGCGGTCGACAACTACCGCGGCTTCGTGTGCCGGATCGCGGGTCTCCCAACTGAGGGGCCCTGCGATCGGTTCCCGCCGGGGAACTACTACTGGGTGTACTGGCTCGCGCCGCGGGGTGGAGACTGGTGCTACTCGCAGGTTGGTGCGGGTAGCCGCACGCCGCCCCCGGGCAGCGTCGAAGGCTGGTCGTTCTTCAAGAAGACGAGCGAGCGTCCACACTCCACTCCGCCTCGCTACCCGGTGCCGAGAGTGATCGCGGGGACGACGCCGAACCAGCTCAGCGGCGGCGACTGCGCGACGTCGACGAGCACAACCACGACCGCGGCCCCCGCGCCGGAGCCGACCGCCGTAACCGAACCGAACGCGGTGACGGACACAACCACGCGCGGCCGCACGACAACGACGACGGCAGTTGGTACCACCGCGTCTGCGGAACCGCGCGCAACCACGACCACCGCACTCGAACTCGGCTTACCCTCCACCGCCGAGTCGATAACGACATCGTCGGTGCCCTTCGGCAACGTCGACCTCACGATCCGTCGTCACGCGTCGAAGGGCTCCCCACTCGGCTTCGTCATCGGCGCCGGGGCAATCGGCGCGCTCGGACTGGCGAGCTACGTCCTACGTCGTCGCCGCTAGCTCGGCCCAGAGGGCTTCGGGGATCGGGGTGTTGAAGGCGGCGGTGTTGGCGGCGACCTCGCCGGGGGAGCGCATACCGACGAGCACCGTTTCGACCGCGGGGTGCCGCAGACCAAACTGCATGGCCGCGGCGGCGAGGCGCACGCCGTGGCGTTCGCACGCGGCCTGCATTCGCCGAGCGCGGTCGATGACGTCGGGCGGAGCCTGGCCGTAGAAGAACGTGGCGTCGTCGGTGGGGTTGGCGAGCACGCCGCTGTTGAAGACCGCGGCGTTGACAACGCGCACGCCGCTGCGCTCGCACAGCGGTAACAGCTCGTCGCCTCCGCGCTGATCGAGCAGCGTGTACTGGCCCGCGAGCAGCACGCAGTCGACCTCGGCCTCGCGCACGATGCGCGCCAGCGGCGCAGAGTGGTTCATGCCCGCGCCGATGGCGCCGACGACGCCCTCGTCGCGCCAACGACGCAGAACGGGAAACGCTTCGGTAAGCGCCTGGTCCATGTGGTCGTCGGGGTCGTGTACGTAGACGATGTCGACGCGGTCGAGTCCGAGACGCGCGAGTGAGGCTTCGAGCGCGCGCGTCACGCCGTCGGCCGAGAAGTCGAAACTCGAGTGCAGGTCGGGTGCACCGTCGAAGATGTCGTTGCGGGCGCGGCCGGGTTCGAGCAGGCGCCCAACTTTGGTGGAGATCACGAACGAGTCGCGCGGGACGGTGGACAACACCGCACCGGTACGCGCCTCGGAGAGGCCTGCCGCATAGTGCGGCGCGGTGTCGAAGTAGGTGACGCCCGCGGCGAGGGCGGCGCGCAGTGTGGCGCCGGCGATTTCCGGATCGACGCCGGTGTAGAGCCCAGCCAGCGGCGCGCAGCCGAGGCTGAGCTGGCCTAGTGCAAGGCCGCGGATCATCCGGTGACGGCCTCGGCCGCGGCCTGCATGCGACGCGTGGCCTCGTTAGGGTCGATGTCGCCGCGTAGGACGGCGTTGATCGCCTGCCACCCCGCGTTTTCGATGGCGTCGAAGCCATCGAGGTGGGGGTAGGTGATCATCGCGGTCTCGATCGTTTGTTGGGTGACCGCGAGACGCCGGGCGTCGGTCTCGTCGACCGGCTCACGCTGGGCGAGCGCTTCGACGTGGGCCGGGATTCCCGGCTCGCGGCGGTGGGTCGACAGCGCGCATAGGTCGTTCACGAACGCGGCGGCCCGCCCGATGTCGCTACACGTCGTGGGGATCGCCCAGGCGTGGCAACCGGAGTAGGAGTACCCGCCCGGGTACGGCGCCGGCGCGAGCACGCCGTAGACCGACGACGCGGCGATCGATTCGTACCCGCCGGGCCATGCCGCGGCGCAGTCGACGCGTCCGGCCAGTAGCGCGTCGTCGACCTGGTCGTAGTGCCAGTCGGGAAGCTCCGCCGGAGCGCGCGCCGCCAACTCTTCGATGGTGCCAATCGCGGCGCGCTGCGGCGTCCCCGTCATCGTCGGCCGCTGCAACTCGTCGAACAGACGGCCACCGTTGCCGGTGACGAGTTCGAAGAACAGCCCGAAGAGTCCGGACTCGCGCCCGGTGAATCCAAACACTGCGTCGGAGGCCAACAGCGCGTCCCACGTGCCGGGTGCGGCGGCCATCCGATCGGTGCGCCACCACAAGATCCGCACGTCGATGTTGCGCGGCGCGCACAACACCCGGCCTTCGTAGCTGCATAGCTCCACGGCCTTCGGCGCGAGCGCAGACGTATCGACGATGTCGTCGAGCGGGGTCAGCCACTGCGACTGCGAGGGGGCGTACTTGCCATGGGTCGACAAGACGTCGATGCGCTCGCCGGCCGCGAGCATTTGCGCGACCTCGCGGTTGAGCGTGGGGTGATCGGCGTGGACAACCACGTCGACGTCGTCGCGGAACGGCGCGTACAGCGCGTCGTACATCGGGCCGCCCACAAGCGCGACCCGAAGGCGCTCAGCGATCGGCACGGCTGCGCCACACGGTGCCGGCGGGGAACTCGTAGTCGCGCACCGAGTCCGCCTTGAGCTCAAGCGTGAAGCCGGCGTCGGTCGGGGCCCAGTAGCGGCCGTTGTGCACCTGCAGCTCGGTCACGAAGTGCTCATGCAGGTGGCCAGCGAATTCGATCATGCGGTCGTCGTTGCGTCCCGACACCCGCAGGTAGTCGAACATCGAGAAGTGCTGCACGTGCTGACACAGACCTATGCCGCCCGCGTGCGGGCACACCGGAACGCCGAACTTGGCGGCGAGCAACAGCACCGCGATGACTTCGTTCACCCCGCCGAGGCGGCAGCCGTCGATCTGGGCGATCGCCATGCCCCCGGCTTGGAAGAACTGCTTGAACATGATGCGGTTGTGGCAGTGCTCACCGGTCGCAACCTGGATCGGGGCGACGGCTTGCGCGATCCGTGCGTGGCCGAGGATGTCGTCGGGCGAGGTGGGCTCCTCTATCCACCACGGAGCGGCAGCACCCAGCGCCTGAGTCCACGAGATCGCTTCGTCCACATCCCACACCTGGTTGGCGTCGATCAGCAGCCGGCGGTTGGGGCCGAGTTCTTCGCGCAGCACGTTGGTGCGACGAATGTCGTCGTCTCGATCGCGGCCGACTTTCATCTTGAGTGCGTCCCACCCGTCGGCCAGCGCCTCGCGGGCCTTGGAACGAATGAGGTCGTCGGGGTAGCCGAGCCAGCCTGCGGAGGTGATGTAGGCCGGGTAGCCGTTTGCGAGCAGATCGGCTTCGCGCTCGGCGGCGGTGGGCTCGGTGGCTTTAAGCATCGCAAGCGCGTCCTCGGGCGTGAGCGCGTCCGAGATATGGCGAAAGTCAACGGCCCGCACGAGGTCCTCGGCGGAAAGATCGGCGAGGTATTTCCAAAGTGGCTTGTTGACGCGACGAGCGAACAAGTCCCATACCGCGTTCACCACCGCAGCGGTCGCGAGGTGAATCACTCCCTTCTCGGGGCCGAGCCACCGCAGCTGGCTGTCCCCCGCGATCGAGCGCCAAAACGCGCCCGTGTCGGCCTCGAGTTCGTCGAGGTCGCGGCCGACCACGCAGTGACGCATCGCTTCGATCGCCGCGCAGCAAATCTCGGTGCCGCGACCGATCGTGAAGGTCATGCCGTGGCCGGTAAGGCCGGGCTGGTCGGTGTGGAGCACGACGTACGCGGCCGAGTAGTCCGGGTCCGGGTTCATCGCGTCGGAGCCGTCGAGAAGATCCGATGTGGGGAAGCGCAGGTCGTGGACAGACATTGCGGTGATGCGGGTCGGACTCACGATGGAGCATCATGCCTGCGATGTCTGAGCGCGAGCGACCCAACGTCGTGGTGATGATGATGGACGACCTCGCGTACGGCGACCTCGCCTGCCACGGCAACCCGTATGTGTCGACGCCCGCGCTCGACGCGCTCTACGCCGACAGCGTGCGCCTCACCCGCTACTCGAGCGGCCCGATGTGCACGCCGGCGCGGGCGTCGCTGATGACGGGCCGCTACCACCTGCGCACGCGGGCGATCGACACGTTCTGCGGCCGCTCGATGATCGACCCGGGCGAAGTGACGCTCGGCCACGTGTTGCAGCGAGCGGGCTACCGCACGGGTGCGTTCGGTAAATGGCACCTCGGCGACGCGTTCCCGATGCGCGCCTGTGACCTCGGTTTCGACGAGACGTTGATGCACAACGCCGGCGGGATCGGCCAGCCCGGTGATCACCGCGAGAACCACTGGCGAGAAGGCGAGGCCTACTTCGATCCGGTGCTGCACCGCGACGGCCGTCCCGAGAAGACCGCGGGTTACTGCACCGACGTGTTCGCCGACGAGACAATCGCGTTCATCGACGCCCATCAACGAGCGCCATTCTTCGCGTACTTTGCAACCAACGCGCCGCACACGCCACTCGAAGTGCCCGAGAAGTGGGTCGAGCCCTACCGCGCAAACCCCGACCTCGGTGAGACACACGCCCGGCTCTACGCCATGGTCGCGAACATCGACTGGAATATCGGTCGGATCCTCGCCGCGCTCGACGAACGCGGACTCGGTGAGAACACGATCGTGATGTACACAAGCGACCACGGGCCCTGCCCGTCGTCACGCGACTTCACGCTCGCGGCCGACAAACAGCTGCGGTGGAACGCCGGTCTGCGCGGGGAGAAGGGCTCGCTATACGACGGCGCGATCAAGGTGCCGTCGTTCTGGCGATGGGCGGCGGGCGGGGTAACCGGCGGCCGCGACGTCGCGGCGATCGCGTCACCCATTGATGCGTTGCCGACGCTCGCCGCGGCAACGGGTGCGGGCCTACCGAGCGACGTGCACCTCGACGGCGTGGATCTGCTCGAGACGCTCCAGGGAGGACCGGCGCCGGCACCGAGGCGCATCTACCTGCAGTGGCACCGAGGCAACACGCCCGAGCGCTATCGCAACTACGCGGTGGTCACGACGGGTCACAAGCTGCACCGCCCCGAACCAAACAAGCCCGACGAGCTCTACGACCTGATCGCCGACCCGGGCGAGACCTCCAACATTGCGGCCGATTTGCCCGACCTCGTCGAGGAATTACGCACGGCGTACGACGCGTGGTTCGATGACATCAGCACGGCGGGCCCTGAACCGTTCGCGGCGCCGCGCATCCTGATCGGCGACGAAGCTGAGCCGCACGTGGTGCTCACGCGACAGGACTGGCGCATCGACGACAGCCTTGCGGACATGGGCGAACTTGCCGGATGGATGGCTACGACGGTGGGCTGGTGGGAAGTGCACGCGGTGCGCGCCACCCCGGCGTTGGTTGAGGTTCGGCTCGATCCGTTCGCGTGGTCACACCCGGACATGCACGCCACCGTCAGTGTGCGGGTGGGCGACGTCGTGGTGTCGCAGCCGTGGGTCCTGCAGTGCACCAAGTACGACTTCGCCGTGTGGTTCGACGCGGGCCCTACGGCCATCGAGGCGTGGGCCGACGGCGGCCCGACCGGGCGACGCTCAGCGCTGTACGTCGACGTAACCGCTAGATCAGAAACCGCCGAGGAGAACTAATGCGCGTTCCTTTCACCGACATTGCCCCACCTTCGAAGGTGTTGGCGATCGGCCTCAACTACGCCGATCACGCCCGCGAGTCGGGCATGACGCCACCAAAGAACCCGCTGATCTTCGTGAAGACGAATAACAGCATCTGCTTCGACGGCGACCCGATCACCTGGGCGGCCGACGATTCGGCCGAGGTCGACTACGAAGCGGAACTCGCCGTCGTCATCGGTACGCGCGCCCGGCGAGTGAGCGAAACCGACGCGCTCAACTACGTGTTCGGCTACACGTGCTGCAACGACGTCTCGGCGCGCGACGCGCAGTTTGGTGATCAGCAATGGGTTCGGGGCAAGTCGTTCGACACGTTCTGCCCGCTAGGCCCGGCGATCGTCACCGCTGACGAGATCCCCGACCCGCAGGCGCTGCGCATCGCGTGCCGCGTGAACGGCGAGCCGCTCCAGGACAGCACGACGAGCGAAATGATCTTTGGTGTGGCTGAGTTGATCGCCTACTGCTCGCGTTTCATGACGCTCGAGGTCGGCGACATCATCGCGACCGGCACGCCTTTCGGCGTCGGGTTTAGCCGCCAGCCTCCGATCTTTCTCAAGGATGGCGACGTGTGCGAAGTCGAAATTGAAAAGATCGGCGTGCTGACGAACCCGGTGGTGGTTACCTAGCAGTCTTCTGCCCCGGCGACGACGCCTTTCGGCTACTCCAGTGCTGCACCCAATGCGTCTTGGTCGACGATCCGGCCGTTCTCCAGGCAAACGAGTCGGTCGCAGATCGAGAGAGTCGATGGCCGGTGCGCAACAACCACGACGGCCATGATCTCGCGCAGTTCCAACAGCGTCGTACGGAGAAGCGATTCACTGGCGCTGTCAAGGGCGCTGGTGGGTTCGTCGAGGATCAGCACGTCGGCGTCTTCGACTAGAGCGCGAGCAATGCACACTCGTTGTTGCTGCCCGCCGCTGAGGCGACGGCCCCCTTCCCCGACCATCCGCTCGTAACCGCCGGGTAGCGCGACGATCTCATCGTGCACGTGGGCGAGGCGGGCGGCGCGTTCGATGTCAGCGTCGGACACCGACGGGCGGAAAAACGCGATGTTGTCCGCGATCGACCCCGCGATCAGCAGCGAGTCCTGCGGTACGAACCGGATCCGTCGAGCCCAGTCCCGACGGATTACATGCCGCGCGTCATGGCCGTCGAACTCAAGCACGCCGCTGGTGGGATGACGGAGTCCAAGCAGCAGCTGTACCAGGGTTGATTTGCCCGCGCCGGAAGGTCCGATGACGCCAACGATTTCGCCCTTCGCTACCTCGAAGGACACCTCGTCAAGCGCGGGAGGTTCCGCGCCGTACGCGTAGTGGACGCGCCGCAACGTCAGTTTCCCGATGCGGGTCACCGGGACGTGTCCGTCGGGCGCGCGCTGCGCTTCCAAGAGAGCTAGCCGGTTCTCGAACTCCTCGAGCGCTCCTGCACTCGTGGCCAGCTTCGCTGCGGCCGACTGGAGTTGACGTCCGCCGAGCACAGACCGAACAAGGATCAGCACGGCCGGTCCCAGGGCGTTGAGTTCCACGCTCTTGTTCGATACCGCCGCCAGAGCTGCGAGCAAGGTGAGAAAGGCGAGACCGGTGTAGGTAGCGGACAAAAGCGAGCCCGCCTCGATCACCTCACGGTTTCGATGACCGACGTCGTCGATCAACTTGTCGAGCCGTTTGGCGGCGGAGTCCTGCACGTGGAACGCCTGCAGCGCCAGGCCGACGGCCGCCGTTCCGCGGACGCCGTCGGCCAGGGCCAATTGCGCACGCGTCAGCCGGGCGGATCGCCGGCGGATCGTGGAACGAAGAGGTCGGAGCACCAACGCGATCGCCGCGAGTACCACGAGGAGCGCAACTGCGGCGAAGGGATGCACCACAAGTGCGACGGCGAAGAGTGCGACCAGGGTCGCGGCGGCGCTCACAGCCTCGCGGGCGCCGTTCAAGACTCCCGCGGCCTGGAGCGCGACGCTGAGCACTAACTCTTGGAGGCTGCCGGTGTGTTCGGAATGCTGCGTGGCCCAGTTCGCGTTGAGGTACGCATCGGTCAGCCGCTTGCGTGCGTCCATTACCGCGCCCGTCGACAGTCGGGCGCTGTATCGGCCTTCCCAAACCGACCGACCGAACGCAACTGCAACCAGGATCGAAGCGAGCGCGAGCGCCTCCCATTTCGACGAGGTCCGTCCTCCGAGCAAGGTGACGCGTTCATGATCCGCGGCGAGGGCTATTGCGACTCGCGTTACGAGCACGAGGAATGACGCCTCGACGAACCCTCCGATGAGGGCGCTCACGCTGAGTACGCCGAGTGGCACGCGGCGGGTCCGCAACAGCAGGGTCGCGAGCCCCTGGGACGACTCGTTGTGCGGCGCGCCTCGGCTTTTTGCACTCACTCCGGGGGAACGTAGCTCGCGGAGGCGGCTGCTAACTTCACCGCCGTGGGCGGCCGTGTGCGAGTCAATGACGAGGCCGTGGTGCACGACGTCCTCGACGGTCAGGTGGTGGTGGTCCACCTCGACAGCGGTTCGTACTACGTGCTCGAGAACTCGGCGGGTCGAATTTGGCGCCTCCTCGCTCGTGGCCACACCCCCGCCGAGGTCGCTGCGGTGCTCGGCGACCCCGGCGATCTCGCATCGGTGGAAGATCAGATCGCCACGTTTGCAGGTGAGCTGGTCTCGGAGGACCTCCTCATACATGTCTCGCCAGACGCGGCGCCGCCGTCGCCCGGCGATGACGAAGGCGATTTTCGGGGGTTCGCTTTCGAGCCCCCGATGATGTTCAAGTACGACGACATGCAGGCCCTCGTGCAGATGGATCCGATCCGCGAGTACGACGAGTCGGGGTGGCCGGCGCGCCGGTCCTGGCGACCGTTTCGACGCAAGTAACAGGACCGGTCGTGTCCCTCGAGGGTTACCTTGACAACGCCTGGACGCTGTTCCAAAGCGCCGTGGGAGACCATCGATCGGGGCCTACGGAACACCTTGAAGTCGCCCGACACGCGGTGACGCTCAGGTTCGCGAACGACACGCTGCGGCGCCACGTGCTCCCAGCAATGCGCCACCTCGTCGCTGTGGGCTCCGATCGCCCCGAACTCGAGATCAGGCTGTGGGATTTTGCGAGCACAGGAGTGCGGTTGCCGCCGCCACCGTGGTCCGAGACCGGGTTCGCCGAGCGAGGCAACGGTCGCATCTACGCGACAGACCGCTTCACGATGAGCTTCGAGCGCGTCACCGGCATATTCAGCCTCGTAGACGCGCAGCGTGGGCGCGCGGTCTTCTGGACGCTCGACGCGGGCGGACTGCCGGGCTGGACCGCAGCGGCGCCTCTCCATTGGTTGCTCCAGGGGTGGCTGCGATTCCACGGCCAGCATGTCGTGCACGCCGGCGGCGTCAGCCTGCCGGCCGGGGGAGTGTTGATTCTGGGGCGCAGCGGTGCGGGAAAGTCGACCACCACCCTGGCCGCCGTCGAGGCAGGCTGGCGATATGCGGGAGACGACTTTGTGGTCGTCGAAGCGGAGCCGGCCACGGTGAGCAGTCTCTACTGCGCAGCCAAGGTCGGGGGACGCGGTGTCGAGCGGTTTCCCTGGCTCGGCCCCGCAATCGCCAACCCGGCGTCGCTCGAGTTCGAGAAGGCGCTGGTGTTCGTCGACGAGTGCTTCCCAGATCGGCCGGTTTCGGCCTATCCGTTGCGCGCGATAGTGCTGCCGCGCCTCAGCGGTGGAACCGGTTCCCGCCTCGTTCCGGCCAAACCGTTCGAGGTCGTCGCGCTCGCTGGACCCGACTCGGCCTTCCGCAACCTGACGGGAGACGCCCGCGGAACCCTGTCTACCCTGCGGGCGTTAGCGACCAGCATGCCGACTTACCACCTTGAGCTGGGCTCAGACCTGGCGGGTGTTGTCGGCGCGCTCGAGAAGGCAGTCCGATGCTGAGAACCGCGGGCGACGACCGCACCTCGCTGATGCGCAACGCGGCGCTGGACCGTTCGCCGCGGGCAGTTGCGGGATGGCGCGGCGTGCGCGCCGCGGGCGGTCTGGACGCGCTCGACCCGAACGACCAGTGGTTGGCGCCGGCGGCGTACTGGAACCTGCGCAGCCTCGGTGTGCCCGAATCCGACCTGGTGCGGCTGCGGGCGACGTATCGGTACCACTGGTTCCGAAACGGCTTGGCGTTGCGAGAGTGCGTGCGAACGCTCGACGGCATCGGGCCTCGTGGCGTAATCGTCGGCTCGGCCGCTGTAGCGCTCAACGTTGGGGCCGACCACGGTGCGTATCCCATTGGCGAACTCGCGGTAATTGTTGCTCCGCGCGCCGCTGTAATCGGAAAGGCGCGGTGGTGTGGTCGCGACATTGCGGTCCTCGGACCCGCGGACTTGCTCGCGCAGATCTTTGCTCGCAGCACCGACTGGGATCCAAGGTCACCCTGGCTGTGGTTGGTAGCGGCGGTTGGGGTCATTCGAGCGCATGCTGACCTGGACTGGTCTCGGATTCGCGCGTTGGCGTCCGCGCAGGGTGGAGAGCAAGGCTTCGATTTTGCCCTGCACGCGCTCCGGCCCTTCGTCAGCACCGCCGGGTGACCACCGTCGTCGGGATCACCGACCGCGCCGGCTGGAGGGCTCGGACCGACGTGCTGGTGCTCGTGGACCCCGCTCAGGAGCGCCTGCTGTGGTTGCCGCGGGACCTGTGGTGCGCCCGCAACCGCACGAGGATCAACTCCGCCTACGCGACCGGCGGTCACCGCCAACTCGTTGCCGCCATCGCCGACCTCGGTTTGACGGCCGACCACACCGTGGTAGTGGAGCGCTCCGCCAGCGAAGCCGCTCTGGCCGACGTTGCCGTAGTGGTACCGGTTCCGCAGAGGATGGTCTTTCGCTATCCGCACACGCCGACGGCGCCGATCGAGGACGGCTGGAAACTCGTCACGTTCGACCCGCCAGCGGAGATGCTGCGCGGCGAGCGAATCCACCAGTGGATCGGGGCGCGGACGGGAGGCGATCTTGAGCGCATCGAGCGCCAGAAGGTCTTCGTGCGCCGCTTGTTGGATCAGCGTTTCGACTTCGCTCGCGTGTTGGCTAACCCTGACTTGGTGCGCGTCTCTGCGCCGGCCGCTACCGATGAACTGCGCCGGGTGACCTCGGCGTGGCAGTTCGAGACGCTGGGTCCGCTCACGCCGAGCTCCATCGACGGTATGAGCGTGCTCCTATACGGTGCGGACTCGTGACGGCACCACTGGTCAGCGTTGTCGTTCCTATGTACAACGCCGCCCCGTTCGTGGGGCTCGCGCTGCGAAGCGTCCTGGGCCAACGTCACCGGCGCCTCCAGATCCTGGTCGTCGACGACGGGTCGAGCGACGGGTCTTTGGCAGCCGTGCGCGCCGTGGACGATCCGCGCATTCGTGTCGTGGAGCAGCACCACTCCGGCGCCGCGGCGGCGCGAAACCGCGGACTCACCGAAGCAAGCGGTGATCTGATCGCTTTTCTGGACGCCGACGACGAGTGGTCGCCGCGCAAGCTCCGCCGGCAGATCGCAGCGCTCCGCGCCGACCCCGGGCTCGACATGGTGTACGGCCGAGCCGTGTCGATCGTCGGTGGACGACAGGTTGGTCCCGCGGTCGACGGGTTGTGTCTCGGCGCTCTTGTCGCGAGAGCCGACGCCGTCGCTTCCATCGGTCCGCTGGCGACGACGTGGCGCGCGGGTGAGTTTCTCGACTGGTTCGCCCGCGCCGAAGACGCCGGACTTCGCCACCGAATGATCGACAGCATTGTGTTACGACGCCGAATTCACGACACCAATCTCACCCGCGATCGTTCGGCTCTCACCGACTACGCCCGAGTGTTGCGCTCCGTCGTGGACCGCCGGAACGCGTCGGACCTCACGGCGTGACTCGGCGGTGGAGCGACGTCCGCGACGGTATGCCGACACGTGCGGGCTGCACGCCGCGTCCGATGGGAGCGGTGACGGGGGTGGCGATCCACCACTCCGGAGCCGTGGATCTCACGACCGGCGTAAGCCGCGCGTCCGCCCGTGACATCTTCGACTACCACGTGGGTGTTCGCGGGTGGTCCCACGGCGCGTATCACTACCTGATCCGGCCCAACGGCTTGGTGGAGTACGCGCTGGACGAGACGACTGCGGGAATCCACGCCGGCTTCACGGACCAGCACGACCGGCGCCACCTCGAAGGCGGACAGTTCTGGAACAACCACCTCATAGCCGTGTGCCTCCTCGGCTGGTTCGACCGTGACCGAATACACCCGTCTGGCGCCTCCGTCCCCAATCGGTTCACGACGCCGACCCCGGCGCAGTGGACGGCGACGGTGGCAACGGTCAGCGAAATTCTCGAGCGCTACGCATTGGACGCCGATTCGGTGCGTGGTCATCGGGAACTCGACGGGTGCGCGACGGCATGTCCTGGTAGCCAAATCGATCTGGACCAGTTACGCGCCGTGCTCGTGGCCCGATGAGACTGCGCTGGCCGCTTCTCGTTGCGTTCCCCGCATTCGTGGCTCCGTGTGCGGTCGCGGTCCTGCGCTGGGTGGATCCTCCGACGAGCGCACGCATGATCGCGGTACGACGCGAACGCCCGGGCGTTCGTGTCGCCCATACGTGGGTGCCGTTTGATCGCGTTGCTGTCGACATGCGACACGCGGTCGTGGTTGCCGAGGACACCTACTTCGAGAATCACCGCGGCTTTGACTGGCGCAGCATGCGCGTCGCGTGGAAACACAACCGCTCCCATGGGCTCAAACGTGGCGCGAGCACGATCAGCCAGCAGGTCGCGAAGAACCTGTTCTTGTGGCCTGGCCGCAGCTATCTGCGCAAGGCGATCGAGGCCTACTTGACGATCTGGGTCGAGGTGTTGTGGTCGAAGCGTCGGATACTCGAGGTCTACCTGAACATCGCACAGTTCGGCGACGCCACCTACGGAGTAGAGGCGGCCGCGCAACAGAGCCTCGGAAAGTCCGCCGCCGCCCTGACCGCACAAGAGGCGGCGCTGCTCGCGTCCGTGCTGCCCAATCCCGTGCGCTTCGACGCGCGCAATCCGAGTCACGAATTGCGGTTTCGCCAACTCCGAGTCCTGAAGTCGCTCGAGGCGCGGCGTGCGCACTACGAGGGATCGCTGTGAAGCTTGTTCGGCGGATCGGGCAGCGGCTGTTGCTCGAACGGCGACGATGGGCCCGCGGGAGCCACTACGGGTGGGTTCGCCCGCGGTGGTGGCCCCAGAGGCTCGGCTATCGGCTCGGGCCCGCGGGAACCTACGCCGGGAAGAAGGTGACGATCGTCGCTGCGGGATACCGGTGCGAATTCGCACCGGCGACCAACGGGCGTTTCCGCGGTCACCAGCACAACGGCGTCTTGCGGCTGGACGCGGAGGAGGTGGCCGAACGCCTGGGTCGCAGCGGCCGGCCGATCGAGGCGGCGTCCGCGCTTGCGGCGGTCTCGCGTTTCGAGGGTGGGTTCGACTCATTGCAGACATACGCGCACGCCAAGTTCGCGTGGGGCTTCATCCAATTCACCGCCCTCGGAGGCTTGCCGCGCCTACTTGGTGAGCTGAAGCGCGAGATTCCCGGCGCGTTTGCCGACCATCTTGGCCGCGTAGGTCTCGACGTGGTCGAAGGTTCTCTGGCGGTCCAGCGCGGCGGTCGGCGCTTGACGGGACGACGAGTGCTCGACGTACTCCACGACGAGCCCGCTCTGTGGAAAGAGTTTCTGGCGTTGTCACGGCTCGAGGCGGTGCGCGACATCCAGGTACGCAACGCCTACGACTTCTTCTATGCCTGGCCCCTTCAAGCCGACGCAGTAGTCGAGGGCAAAACCGTCTCGCTCGGTGGATTGCTGGGGGAGGATCTTCCCAACCGCGGGGTGCTGTTCGATCGTGCTGTGTCTTGGGGAGTGGCCGGTGCGGTGGCACAGTTTCGCGTCTCGGCTGCCGCAGTTGGTCGGGCGGGTCCGACGGCGGTTGTCGACCATGTCCTCGACCGAACGAGCGGCGTCGATCGAACGCGGATGTCTGCGGTGATGGCCGAGCTACGTGGGGCCGCGTCCTCGACGTGAGCCTTCAACCCTGACCGCCCTCACCGAGCGCCGCGTCGTGACCGACACCAGCTGCGCGACTCGTCGCGGCCAGGTTGTGCCAGGCGGTGGCGACATTCCGCGCAACAGGGTGACCGCGAGGCCGAACCACCACCGAGTCCTCCGGCGCGCCGGATGGAGACGGGCGTAGTCGAAGTAGGGCGCCGACCAGATAGGACGTCGCGACCTTGCGCGAAGCTCGGCACGCTCCTCGGCGCGCTCGAACCGTTCGACCGGTACTCCGCGCAGCTCGTCCATGACTACGGCGGGTACGCCCAGTCCGAATTCGTTCACGAGGTACCGCAGCGCGTTCGTCGTTTTCACGGCCAAGTGACGCGCCCGCACCTCGGAAACGAACACCGGCCAGTCCTGCGCAGTCATATGGTCGGCAAGAACCATGGCGTCCGGGATCCAACGAAACGAAGGGATTTGATCCCAGAGCCACCCCTGCCCGAGCGTGAGCAACAGCTCGTCAGGTGTCGCCAACGTACGCACCTGAAGGTCATCGATGCGGACGTGCGCGGCCCGCTTCCACATCGGTCCGTCGTCGGCAAGCTTGATGTGAGGCACGCGGCGGTGGAGGTCGACGACTCCACCGCGTCCATCGACTAGTCCAACTCCATGCGATCGTTTCATTACGTAGGAAGCTGGAAGCGACGGCTGTGAGTGGTGCCATCCCATCGCCTCCAACGAGCTGAGCGCACGTGCGCCCATCGCATCCGTCGTGACGAGATCCACGTCGCCGAGGGTCCGCGCTCCAACGTCGCCGTAGTAACGAAAAATGAGTGCGGCCCCTTTGATCATCATCACGTCATGGCCGTCGGCTTGCAGCACCCGAATCGCCACCCGGGCACCGCGGAGCAAACGATGATTGCGAAGCCAGCTCTGCCGGTGGAGAAGCGCAAGGTGGCTCGCACGCGGAAGGTCGCTCTCGTGGCGCGTCAAGACCCAGTGCACGAGTGGAAGGAGGCGGATCGAGCCCTCGTCGAGGGGTCGATCCAGATGATCGGTGGCCGCGCACCATGCGCGCCATGCGTCGGCCGCGTTGTCGCCACCAACAGCAGCCTGCACGAGCAGAAGTTGGCGGCTGTCCGGAACGTGGTTAGAGCGGTGGGCGTCGGCGCGGATTGACCTCATCATCACGTATTCGTTAGCGGCGGACGGCGCTGGACCGAATCTACGACGCGTCGTCGCCCACGAGCCACTCCACGCGCGGCGCTCGGATGAGCGCCGCGGGGGCAGTCGGGTCGCCGTCGATGACGCGCTGGAGGGCATCGCGCTTCTCCTCGCCATCGACGGTGACAACGACGAGGTCGCCGAGCGCGATGCCGGCGAAGGTAAGCGTGCGGCGCGCGTGGGGGTTGAGGCCCAGCGGATCCTCGTTGTCGACGACGTAGCGAGTGGTCGGCGCGCGCAACGCGTTGGAGTCAGGAAACAACGACGCGGTGTGACCGTCAGGGCCAAGGCCGAGGTGGATCAGATCGAAAGGCGCCGCCCCGCGGACGAGGGCGTCGTATGACCCCGCGTTGGATTCGACCCGCATCGGGAACACGCCACGCACCGGTGGAACGTGATTGATCAAGGCTTCACGCACCAGCTGTTCGTTGGAGTCGGGGTGGCGTCGGGGCACGAGGCGCTCGTCGCCCCAGAAGATGTCGACCGTGGACCAGTCGATCGCGTCGTGACCCTCGCGCGCGAGACGCTGGTAGCAGTGACGGGCGAGGTCGCCCCCCGAGACCACAAGACTGAAGTAGGCACGGGGCCGGTTGCGCCAGGCGTCGATCACCCGGTGGGCGAACGCCGTGGGAACGTCGTGCGCTTCAACGAATACTCCGTAGGGCGAGGACGCGCTCACCCGCAGGTGGGGACGTGCCAGGTGTTGGCGTCGAGGCCGACGAGCGCGTCGGCCGACGGTGGGCCCCACGTACCTGCCTCGTACGGCTCGGGCGCCGGGCCGTTGCTCCACGCGTCGAGAATGGGGTCGCACACGCGCCACGCCTCACGTACTTCGTCGCTCCGAATGAACAAGGTTGGATCGCCCGCGAGCGCGTCGAACAAGAGCCGTTCGTAGGCCTCGGGTGGCGCCTCTTTGAACTCTTCCTCGTAGGTGAAGTCCATGTTCACCGAGCGCACCGTGAACTCGGGACCCGGCACCTTCGCGCCGAAGCGCAGCGTGATGCCTTCGTTGGGTTGGACGCGCACGACCAACACGTTGGGCCGGAGGTCCTTGGCGTCGGTCGGCATAAACGGTAGGTGAGGGATCTCGCGGAACTCCATCGCGATCTCCGTCGCCCGGACCTTGAGTTGTTTGCCGGTGCGCAGGTAGAACGGCACGCCGTTCCAGCGCCAGTTGTCGATCATCAGGCGCAGTGCAACGAAGGTCTCGGTCTGACTGTTCTCGGCGACGTCGGGCTCCTGGCAGTAGCCCGCGTATTGGCCGCGCACCGTGTTCTGCGCAATCTCGCGCACGCTCATCTCTTTGATGGCCTTCAGTACCTTGACCTTCTCGTCGCGAATCTCTTCGGGACGGATCTGCGCAGGTGGTTCCATCGCGGTGACCGCGAGCACCTGCAGCACGTGGTTCTGCACGATGTCGCGCAACGCGCCGGCGGTTTCGTAGAAGCCGGCGCGGTGACCAACTCCGAGCGTCTCGGCGACGGTGATCTGCACGTTATCGATGTAGCGGCGGTTCCAGATCGGTTCGAAAATCGCGTTGGCGAAGCGCAGCGCCAACATGTTCTGCACCGTTTCCTTTCCGAGGTAGTGATCGATGCGGTAGACGCTCGACTCGTCGAAGGCACGGTGCACGGTGTCGTCGAGCGCGAGCGCGCTGGCAAGGTCGCGGCCGTAGGGCTTCTCCACCACAAGCCGGGCGAAGGCGCCCGCGGGTCCGGGACGATTCAGGCCCGCGGCTCCGAGCTGGTCTGCGATCGTGCCGACCAGCGTGGGCAGCGTGGCTAGGTAGAAGAGCCGGTTGCCCGCGGTGCCGTGCTGCGCGTCGAGCTCTTCGAGCACACGGCCGAGCGCGTTGTAGGTCTCGGTCTCGTGGTACTCGCCCGAGACGTAGCGAAACCGCGCTACCACCGCGCGCCAGGCCTCGTCGACGTCGGGCGACGCGTCTAAGACGAGCGCCTGAAAATCCGCGTCGGACATCGGCGTGCGCGCGGTGCCGACGAGCGCGAAGCCGTCGGGCAGCAGCCCGGAGCGATGCAGTTCGGTGAGCGCGGGGATGAGCTTGCGCGCCGTGAGGTCGCCCGACGCTCCGAAGACAACCAGCGCCGCGGGCGGAGCCTGTTTCATCGCCTATGCCTTCGGACCGGGCGCTATGGCCTGATCCTCGACCACCACTGCGTGGCCACCGAACTGGTTGCGCAGCGCAGCCAGGAGCCGCAGGCCGACTGCGTCGGCGTCGCGGGTTGCGAAGCGTGCGTAGAGCGCGGCGCTGATAACCGGCAACGGCACGGCGCGATCGACTGCGTCTTGCACCGTCCAGCGTCCCTCGCCCGAGTCGGCGACAACGGGCTGGATCTCGGCAAACCCGGCTCCGTCGGCGAGCGCGCGTTCGGCGAGGTCGAGCAGCCATGACCGCACAACCGATCCGTTGCGCCACAGGTCCGCTACCTGATGCAGGTCGAGCTTGAATTCCGATGCGCTCGCCATCAACTCGAAGCCCTCGGCGTAGGCCTGCATCAAGCCGTACTCGATGCCGTTGTGCACCATCTTCACGTAGTGGCCCGCACCGGGAGGACCAACGTGCGCGTATCCGTCCACGGGTGCGAGCGAGCTGAAAATTGGTTCAGCCACAGCGATGCCCTCGTCGATCCCGCCGACCATGAGGCAGAAGCCGTTCTCCAGGCCCCAGATGCCGCCGCTCACGCCGGCGTCGAGAAAGTGGATGCCCCGCAGCACAAGCGCGGCGGCGCGTCCGACGGCGTCGGTGTAGCGCGAATTTCCGCCGTCGATGATCACGTCACCTGGGTCGAGCAACGCCGAGACGTGATCGATCGTGTCTTGTGTGGGCCGCCCCGCCGGAAGCATTAGCCACACGACCCGGGGTGCGGTGAGTTGCGCGATGGCGTCCTCGATCGAGGCGGCGCCGATCGCGCCGTCACGCGCGAGCTCAGCTACCGCCTCCGGGCTGAGGTCGAACCCAACGACTTCGTGATTTGCACGCAACAAGCGTCGACTCATGCCTGCGCCCATGCGTCCTAGTCCAAGCATCGCCATTCGCACGAGAAAAACTCCTAGTTGATTTCGGCGAAGTCGTCGGCGGCGACGCGCAATACGCGACGGCCGTGCTCCACGAGGCTCTGGTAGTCACCGAGCGCCTGAGCGTCGATCAGGGTGGCGAAGTCGTAGGGGAATCCTGGGATCTCCACGCTTGGGCGTGGCCGCCGCGGCACAAATTGCACGGCGACTATCGAGTCGGGTCCGCCTTTGTGCAGCTGTCCGGTCGAGTGCAGAAAACGCGGCCCGTAGCCTGCGGTCACCGCGACGCCGTCGAGCTCATGGGAGATCTGCTGGCGGGTCTGCTCGAGGCCAAATGCATCGCCGTATGGCATGTACGCCTGAAGCGACACGTAGTCACCGGGCTGCACGGTTTCGCGTAGCCACGCGGTCACCCCGTCAGGGTCCGCGGTGTCGCGCTCCGGAAGCGGAAGGTCGTCGAGGACACGCTTTGTGTTCGCCTTGCTCTCGGCCACGTTGGGTTCGTCGAACGGGTCGATCTCGAGCACGTGGCCCGCGGTCGCGGTAGCGAGTTCCCACCAGAAGAACTCGCGGCCCAAGTCGTAGGGCGACGCGATGTCGACGTACATATGGTGGCGGTCGTCGCCCTTCTCCGGGATCGTGGTCGGGACGGGGATGATGCCCTTGCCGCGCTTGCCGAGGCTTTCGGCGACGAGTTGCTCGACCCACAGCCCGAACTCGGCGTACGCAGCGGGCACGTGAATCGTCGCCTTGTCGCGGCCGTCGATGGCGGCGCGCGCCATGTCGATCCCGGCGCTCACCGCGCTGACCGCGTCGAGGCTTTGCGCGCCCTCGAGCAGTTTCACGATGTCGTAGCCGAGCAGCGCGGCGGGAACCAGGCCGAAGTACGACAGCACGGAATAGCGGCCGCCAATGTTCGGGTCGTTGCGGAAGATGCGGCCGAACCCGCGGTCGATCGCAAGGCGTTCGAGTTCGGTACCCGGATCCGTAATTGCCACGTAGCGCTCCGGGTTGGGCTGGCGTTCCCAGCATCGCGCCAACAGCGTTTGCACCTCGAGCGTGCCGCCCGACTTTGATGACACGAGAATTAACGCGTTGCTGAGGTCTTCGGTTGCGAGGCCAACCGTGGCCGGCGCAGTGGTGTCGAGCACGGTGAGCGACGACGCGCCCATCGCGGCGCGCAGCACTTCGGGCCCGAGCGAAGAGCCGCCCATACCAATAAGCACGACGTGGCTTCGTTCGACGTTTTCGGCCCAGGACTGCAGGTCGCTGATCTCGGGCCCAGACATCGCCCGACTGCGGAGCCAGCCCAGGCGCGAAGCCGCGACGTTAGGAGTGGGCCACAACGACGTGTCACCATCGAGCAGCCGAATCGCGATCGCAGAAGCGTCCATCCGCGGAACGGTATACACCCGCGCCGGTCCAGTTAGTCGCGGCAACATAGGTTTCATGAGTGAGTTCGACGCGCAGGCGCGCCAGTGGCAGACCGAAGGCTGGGTGCTTGTAGAGGGGCTAATCCCCGAATCCGAGATCGATGCGGTCGCCGATGACCTCGAGCGCCTCTACGGCGCCGACACCTTTCGGAACTACAACGGCATGAAGAGCTATGGCGATGGAAGTCCCTCGGGCAAGCAGTTTCGTGGTTCGCAGTTCGACGGCATGCGGGGGTTCCCGTTCGACGGGTGCCGCAAGCTCAACGACCTCTTCTTCCACCCGCGCCTGCACGCGTTCGTGCGCGAGGCACTGATGGATGACGACGTGCGGATCTACGGCGCCTCTACGTGGGGCAAATGGTCGGGCGACGTCAACTACGAGCAACCGATTCATCAAGACGGCAACCACTCGTTGCTGCCGGGCCGTTTCGAACCCGGCTACTGGAATCTGGAGACGTTCCTCTATCTCTCCGATGTCGACGAAGACTGCGCGCCGCCCCGAGTCGTGCCCCGCAGCCAGAGCGACTGCGACTACATCGAGCTGTATGACCGCGAGATAGCCGCGACCGGCAAGCGCGGATCGCTATTCGCATACCGGTCCGATGCGTGGCATCGCGGCACCGACTTCGTCCGCGCCGACGCCTCGCGCTTTGTTGCTGTCATCAATTTCCGCCCCGCTCGCGCGGACTGGTTCAGTTATGACGCGTTCGGTCGGCTCGGCAACCACAACACGTGGCTGAAGGTCGTACGCGACAAGACGCCGGATCAGCTGACGCTGTTCGGGTTCCCGCTCCCCGGCGACGACTACTGGAATGCGGCGACGGTCGACGGGCTCGAGGCGAAGTACCCCGGCCTCGACGTAACGCCATGGCGCGCAGCGCTTTAGACGATGGCGCGCAGCGCTTTAGTAGCCGCTCACGTCGTTGAGGGCGATTGTCTTGGTGGGCGTCACGCGCACCACCAACTCGCCATCGGCGCCGTTACGGCGCCCAAATTCCTCGGCGCGATCGGCACCCATGTAGCGGCCACCGATCGCCGTGGCCCAGGCAAAGAGCTCGTCGGGATCGCGGGTGAGTGAAACGGTGCCTTCGATCATCACGAATGCGTACGGCGGCGCTTGATCGTCGACCACGAGCGCGACGCGATGGTCGCGCAGAAGCGCCTTGCCCTTCACGGAGGTCTCGTGCGTCATGAAGATCACGTCGTCGCCGTCGAGCACGAACCAGATCGGCGTCACGTGCGGGCCGCCGTCTTTACGCGTGGTCGCGACCTTCGCGGTGCGGGTGCCGTGCATGAGGAACGCGCGACGTTCTGGGTCAGTCATTGGGGCGGCCATAACTAGATTTTCGTAACGTCGGTGGTCGTGGAGATATTCCTGATCCTGTGGACGTCGGGCGCGGGCGCGGCGAGCTCATGTTTCTGACCACCGCTCAGCTCGCCGCAGGACTCGCGGAGGTGCGGCGGTCACCGACCGACGGTGGTGTGCTCGATCTCATCGTGCGGCGCCCCGCAATTGGCGAGCGTGAAGTGCTCGAGGTCGGTGAGTTGTCGACGGTCGCCGGCCTGGTCGGTGACACCTGGGAGGACCGCCCGAGTTCGCGTACCGGAAACGGCACTGCGCACCCCGACATGCAGCTCACCATCATCAACGCGCGTGCGATCGCCTTGATCAGTCCGGACCCGCATCGGCGTCAGCTTGCCGGGGACCAGCTCCACATCGATCTCGACTTGAGCCACGAGAACCTGCCCGCAGGCACCCAGATCGCGATCGGCTCCGCCATCGTGGAGGTCACCGATCAGCCCCACACCGGCTGCAAGAAGTTCGCAGCGCGCTTCGGCACCGACGCCTGGCGATTCGTGAACGCAACCGACGGCGCGGCGCTGCGTATGCGTGGCATCAACGCGAGGGTCGTGCGCTCCGGGATAATCACCCGCGGCGAAACCGTCACCAAGCTCTGACCAAAGGCTCTTGACTATCCGCGGTCTCGGATCGATGTAGAAATGACGATCCTCCTACTGCTGACCACGTTCGGTTTGGGCCTACGCCACGGCGTCGACTGGGATCATCTGGCCGCCATCACCGACATCACGGGCTCCGAATTTCAACGGCGACGCTCGGCCATGCTCGCAGTGCTCTACGCACTCGGTCACGGCGCAGCCGTGATGGTGCTCGGAACCCTTGCCGTGGTCGCCGGTGAACGGTTACCGGATTGGATCGATCCGCTGATGGAACGACTCGTCGGCGTAACCCTGATTGTCCTGGCGATCGTGCTCGTTCGAAGCCTGTTCCGTCGCAACGCCGCACCGGTGAGTCGGGGCGTGCTGCTGTTTCGTGCGCTGAAGCAGATGCGTGAACGCCTAGGCACGACTCATAGAACCGAAGTTCTTCATGGCCACGACCATGGCCACGACGGTGGTCATGACCACGCTCACAAGGAGCCGGCCGAGATCTCCGCAGCCACCGTGGCCACAAAACACAAGCACGATCACCTGCACGCAGTCGACGTCTCTCGTTACACCGCCATGGGAGCCGTCGCGGTAGGTGTGCTGCACGGCGTAGGCGCCGAGACTGGTTCCCAGGCGGTGGTGCTTGTGAGCGCGACCCACGCAGCGTCGACCCCCGCCGCCCTCGCTGTGTTGGGGGCTTTTGTGCTCGGCATCGTCGCCACAACGGGAATGCTTGCGGTCGGCGCGGCCTTCGGTTGGACGGCCGTGTCTCGCGCCAGTCGGGCTTACGTGGTGTTGACCGGCTCCACGGCGCTCGTGAGCCTCATCGTCGGTTTTGCGTTCATCTCGGGTCACGCCAGCGTGTTGCCAGCGATTCTCGCCTGAGCGCGGGCGCTTCCTTCGGCGGCGCTCGGCCACCAAGCACTGACTGAGGGCGTACCCTCCGATACCCAATGGCGAAGTTTCTTCTTCGGCGGTTCGTGAACTATCTGATCCTCGTGATCTTGGCGACGTCACTCGGCTACATCGTGGCTGCGTCCTCGTTGCACCCGCGCTCGAACTTCGAGGGGCGTAACCCGGCGCCGCCGAAGGCGTCGGTCGACGCCAAACTCAATGCGTTGAACCTCAACAATGAGACTCCCGTGCTCACCCGGTTCGAACGGTGGGCCGTGCCTGCGTTGCACGGCGACTTCGGTAAGACGATCGACGGGCAGTCGGTGCGGACCGAGATGTGGCGACGAATGGGTGTGACCCTGCGGCTCTTGCTCGTCGGCTCGATCCTCGGCAGCGTCCTCGGGGTGGCGGTGGGCGTGATCAGTGCGGTCAAGCAGTACCGATTTACCGACTACAGCGCCACCGTCGCGTCGTTCGTGATCTTGTCGATCCCCGTGTTTCTTCTCGCTGTGCTGCTCAAGGTTGGCGCTCTCAACGTCAATCAACACGCGGGTACGACGCTGCTCTATTACACGGGGGAGAAGACGCCGGGCCTCGCCGGTGGGTTTTGGGATCACGCCATCAACCGCTTCCAGCACTTCGTTCTGCCCACGTTGAGCCTGGTGCTCGGGCAGGTCGCGTTCTACAGCCGCTACCAACGCAGCGCCATGCTCGACGTGTTGGGCAGCGACTTCCTCCGGACCGCGCAGGCCAAGGGACTACGGCGACGGACCGCGCTGGTCAAACACGGTCTGCGGACGGCCCTGATACCGATGGCGACCTTCTTCGCCTACCAGTTCGGGCTGCTCCTGACCGGAGCCGTCTTCACCGAGAAGATCTTTGGCTGGCACGGGATGGGTGAGTGGTTCATCGACTCGGTCACGCAGAACGACGTCAACACCGTCGCCATCGTCACAGCCTTCTCGGCCGTGCTCGTGCTCATCGCCGGCATGCTCGCCGACCTCGCCTACGCGGCGCTCGATCCGCGGGTACGGGTGTCGTAGTGCCAGCCGAGATCGAACCCGGTATCGGCCTCGCCCTCGAGGTCCCGGCGGAACACAGCCTTGAAGACGTCACCCGCGGACGGTTGGTGCTGCGACGCTTCCTGCGCAAGAAGATTGCGGTCGCCGGGTTGATTGTGCTGGTACTTCTGATCGTGTTCGCGTTCATTGGCCCGGCGTTGACGCACTGGAGTTACAAGTCAACCGATTACGACGCGTTTTTGTCGAAGCCGTCGCGCTCGCACTGGTTCGGTACGACGCAGATCGGCCAGGACGTCTACGCACAAACGCTACGCGGGCTCCAGAAGTCGCTCGTGATCGGACTACTCACCGCGTGTTTTTCGACGGGACTCGCCGCGATTGTCGGCGCGTCCGCGGGCTACTTCGGCGGCTGGGCCGATCGCGTGCTCATGTGGTTCGTCGACCTGCTGTTGGTACTGCCCGGCTTTCTCATAATCGCGATCCTGAGCCCAACCTTCCGGGGCAAGACCTGGTTGGTCTTCGTCGTGCTGCTGGCTGCGTTCAGCTGGATGGTCACCGCCCGCATTGTGCGCGGCCTCACGCTCAGCCTGAAAGAGCAAGAATTCGTGAAGGCCGCCAAGTTCATGGGCGTGCCGCCGCGCAAGATCATCTTTCGGCACCTACTTCCGAACATGTCCTCGTTGCTGATCATCGATGCGACGCTCAACGTCGGCGGCGCGATCCTCGCCGAGACCGGGCTGAGCTATTTCGGCTTCGGCGTGCAGTCGCCCGACGTCTCGCTAGGCACGCTCATCGCCGACGGCACACGGTCAGCGATCACGTTCCCGTGGCTCTTTCTTTTCTCCGGTGGGGCACTAATCGTCACGGTGCTCGCGGTGAGCGTGATCGGTGACGGCCTGCGCGACGCGCTCGATCCCAACTCGTCGTCGGTCAAGCGATGACCGACGCAAACGCCGTGGAGCCAGTCCTGCGTGTACAGAACCTGGTCGTCGACTTCCCGAGCGAAGCGGGCACCGTCAACGCGGTGCGCGACGTCTCGTTCCAGGTGGCGCCTGGCGAGGTGTTCGGCGTTGTGGGCGAATCCGGCTCGGGTAAGTCCGTTTCCGCGCTCTCGATCCTCGGGCTGCTACCGCAGTCGGCGCGCGTGTCGGGCTCGGTGAGCTACCGCGGCAGGGAGTTACTCGGACTCGGCGACGCCGAGATGTCTGACATTCGCGGCCGCAACATCGCGATGGTCTTTCAGGACCCGCTGTCCGCCCTGACTCCCGTCTTCACTGTCGGCCAGCAGATCGCGGAGGCAGTGCGCATCCACAACGACGTCAGCAAGGATGTCGCGGAGAAGCGGGCTATCGAGCTGCTCGACCTTGTGGGCATTCCCAACCCCGAGGAGCGGCACCGCAACTTCCCCCACGAGTTTTCCGGCGGGATGCGCCAGCGAGTGATGATCGCGATGGCGATCGCCAACAACCCCGACGTGATCGTCGCGGACGAGCCCACTACCGCTCTGGACGTCACGATTCAGGCCCAGGTGCTCGAAGTGTTGGAGCGGGCGCAGGACGCCACGGGCGCAGCGATCGTGATGATCACCCACGATCTCGGCGTGATCGCAGGCTTCGCCGACCGCGTGATGGTGATGTACGCGGGCAAACCCGTCGAGACCGGCACCGTCGACGACATCTTCTACCGCCCGCGCATGCCCTACACCCTCGGGCTGCTGGGCTCGTTGCCACGCGCCGATGCGTCCGAGCGCGATCCGCTCACGCCCGTTGAGGGAAGTCCACCGTCGCTTGTCGCGCTTCCGCCGGGTTGTCCGTTCGCGCCCCGCTGCCCGCTAAAGATCGAGATTTGCGAGACCACCGAGCCGCAGCTGTTGCCCACCGACGACGCCGACCATTTCAGCGCGTGTCATCGCTGGGAGTACCTCGCCGAAACTGCTGCCACCCCGAGCGATGTATTCCCAACGCCCACACCACCGCCCCGCCTTGACGAGTCCACACGCGACACCCGGCCGGTGGTCCTCCAGGTAACGGACCTGGTGCGCGAGTTTGCGCTCACGCGCGGAACCATTTTTCGGCGCCAAGTCGGAGCGATCGCGGCAGTCGACGGCATCAGCTTCGACATCCGCGAAGGCGAGACGCTCGGCCTCGTGGGGGAGTCGGGCTGCGGTAAGACCACCACGATCAACGAGATCCTCACCTTGGCTAAGCCGACCAAGGGCTCGATCGAAGTGCTCGGCCGCGACACCGCGACGCTCTCGCGCTCCGAGCGGCACGAACTGCGTCGCAACCTAAGTGTCGTCTTCCAGGACCCGATGGCGTCGCTCGACCCGAAGCTGCTGATCAGCGACATCCTCGGCGAAGGCCTGTCGACCTTTGGCGTGTCGAAGGCGGACCGTACGAAACGGGTTCGTGAGCTACTGGGTCTCGTGGGCCTATCGCCATCGCACGCGAGCCGGTACCCGCACGAGTTCTCGGGCGGACAGCGCCAACGCGTCGGGATCGCGCGCGCTCTCGCTCTCGAACCCAAGCTTGTGGTCCTCGACGAGCCCGTCTCCGCGCTCGATGTGTCGATCCGTGCCGGCATCGTGAATTTGCTCGAGCAGCTGCGCGCGACGCTGCGCTTGTCGTACCTATTCGTGGCGCACGACCTGTCGGTCGTGCGCCACAGCGCCGACCGCGTGGCGGTGATGTACCTCGGCCGTATCGTCGAGATCGGTGCGGTCGGGCCCGTGTTCACGCGTCCAGCGCATCCCTACACCCAGGCGCTGTTGTCGGCCGTGCCGCTGCCCGATCCCCGGCGCGAACGTGCGCGGGCCCGGATCATCCTGCAGGGCGACCTGCCGGGGACGAAGGAGGATCGCGTCGGCTGCCGATTCCGTGGACGGTGCCCAACCTTCGCCGCTCTCGACGACGCGCAGCGGGCTCGATGTGTCGCGACGGATCCTGTGCTCACGCGGCACGGCGAGGATCACATGGCGGCCTGTCACTATCCAACGTCTGCGAACGTCTTCTAGCGCACTGCGTGATCGGGTATGCCTACGCTCAGACCGCTGAGCAAAACCAGGGAGACAGCATGCGATTGAGCCGTTTATCCGCGCTTACCGGAGGTGTACTTGCGATCGCATTGATTGCGGGTGCCTGCGGGAGCGATTCGGGGTCCAAGAAGTCCGGTGGCGCGTCGACCCCACCGGCGGCGAGTTCGGTCGACATCAACGCGACCGCTCGCGACAAGGTCGTTCAGGGCGGCACGTTCAAGTATCCACTCAGCGGCTATCCGGCGAACTTCAACCCGAACGAGCTCGATGGCGGCGATACCGACGTGGCTGCCATCACGGGCGGCATGTTGCCGTCACCGTTCATCTTCACCGGCAAGGCCGAGCCGGTCCTCGATACGAACTACGTAACGTCAGCTGAGGTCACAGCTACCGACCCGCAAGTCGTGACCTACGAACTCAACCCCAAGGCGGTTTGGTACGACGGCACCAAGATCACCGAAGCCGACTACGAGTCCTTGTGGAAGGCGATGCGCCAAGCCGATGGCACGGATTACCAGATCGTGTCGTCCAATGGCTACGACGCGATCGCGTCGGTGAAGGCAGGCAAGGACGACCACGAAGTAGTCGTGACGTTCAAGAAGTCCTACGCCGACTGGCAGGCAATCTTCTCGGGCCTCATTCCGGCCTCGACGAGTAGCGACCCGAAGGTCTTCAACGAGGGCTGGGTAGATAAGCCGCTCACCACCGCCGGTCCCTTCAAGGTCGACAAACTCGACGCGACCGCCAAGACGGTAACGGTCGTGCCAAACGAAAAGTGGTGGGGCGACAAAGCCAAGCTCGACAAGATCGTATTCATCCAGGTCGACACCGACGCGCAGGTGGACTCACTCGCCAACGGTGAAATCGACTACGTCGACATTGGCCCGAGCGTCGACACCTACCAGCGGGCCAAGACCCTTACCGGTGTCACCGTGCACCGCGCGGGCGGACCGAACTTCCGTCACATCACTATGAACGGCACAGGCCCGATTCTTAGCGACGTAAAAGTGCGGCACGCGTTGGCGCTCGCGATCGACCGCAAGACGCTCGCAAAGGCGCTCATCGGGCCGCTTGGCGGCAGTCCGGAGGAGCTGAACAACCACATCTTCATGTCGAACCAAAAGGGTTACAAGAACAACGCCGGCGACCTCGCGACGGTGAACCCAACCAAGGCTGCCGCCGAACTCGACGCCGCGGGTTGGAAGCTCAACGGCTCAGACAAGATCCGCACCAAGGACGGTAAGCAACTCACCATCCGGATGGTTATTCCGTCCCAGGTCGCAACCAGTGAGCAGGAATCGAACCTGATGGCTGGCATGTTCGAGGCGGTCGGCGCCAAGCTCCAGATCGACACGGTGCCGAGTGACGACTTCTTCGACAAGTACATCACTCCCGGCGACTTCGACATCACGGTGTTCTCGTGGATCGGCACACCGTTCCCGATCAGCTCGTCGAAGTCGATCTACGCAAAGCCCGTTGAAGGTTCCGACGGGCTGGACATCCAGCAGAACTACGCCCGGGTCGGCAGCGATGAGATCGACAAGCTGTTCGCCGACGCGACCGAAGAGCTCGATCCGGCGAAAGCGATTGTCATCGCCAACCGCCTCGACCGGTTGCTGTGGGAAGAGGTCCACTCGCTGGCCAACTACCAGCGCCCCAACCTCGTGGCGACGAAGTCGACCCTCGCGAACTTTGGCGCCTTCGGTTTCGCCAGCGTCATCTGGCAAGACATCGGCTTCGTCAAGAAGGCCTAACTCAACGCAGCGTCAGCTCTGGGCCGCGAGTCGCGCGGCCCGGAGCTCGCTCCTACGGACCTTGCTCGCGGCGCCACCGCAGCGCGCTAGAAAGCACGCATGGCTGAAATGATTTATCGCCGGTTGGGCCGGTCTGGGTTGCAGGTGTCTGTTCTTTCCTTTGGCTCGTGGGTGAGCTTCGGACCGCAGATCGACGTGGGTAAGGCGGTCGACTGCATTGCCGCTGCGGGCGAGGCGGGCTGCAACTTCTACGACAACGCCGAGGGCTACGCCGCCGGTGAGTCCGAGCGCATCATGGGCGAGGCGTTCAACAAGCTCGGGTGGGATCGCGACTCGTTCGTAGTGTCGTCGAAGTTTTTTTGGGGCCTGCACGACGGTAACCGTCGCAACACGCTCAACCGCAAGTACCTGTTGAGCGCGGTGGACAAATCGTTGTCACGTTTCGGCCTCGACTTCCTTGACCTGATCTTTTGCCACCGTCCCGACCCCAACACGCCGATCGAAGAAACGGTGTGGGCGATGCACGACATCATCGAGCGGGGCAAGGCGCTCTACTGGGGTACCTCGGAGTGGTCCGCCGACGAGATCCGCGCCGCGTGGGACATCGCCGACCGTCGCAACCTCCACAAGCCGGTGATGGAGCAGCCGCAGTACAACCTGTTCGAGCGCAAACGCGTCGAACGTGAGTACGCCCGTCTCTATGACGACATCGGCCTTGGGCTCACCACCTGGTCGCCGCTGGCGAGCGGTCTGCTCACCGGCAAGTACATCGACGGTGAAATTCCCTCCGACAGCCGCGGAGCGCTGCCCGGCTACGAGTGGTTGGCCGGGATGTTGAAGGACCCGAAGCGCAACGAATCGGTCAAGCAGTTGCGCGACGTGGCCGACGAGCTGAGCTGCACGCTGGCCCAGCTTTCCCTCGCCTGGTGCTGCACCAATGAGCACGTCTCGACGGTCATTACCGGCGCGAGCAAGCCTGAGCAGGTCGTAGACAACTTCGGCGCCCTCGACGTGTTGCCGAAGCTCACGCCTGAGGTGATCGAGCGCATGCGAGAGATAACCGGGTTGTTTCGCTAGACGTGCTCATAACATGCGCATGCTAATGTCATGAGTATGTTGTCAGTTCGACTGCAGGTACTGATCGACGAGGCCCGCGCCCGTCGCCTCGATACGGAGGCGGCGCGCCGTGGGGTCTCGGTGGCCACCCTCGTACGCGAGGGCATCGACGCCGTGCTGCCACAAGGCCCCACGCGCGCGGAGCGCCAGGCGGCTCTCGCTCGGATCATGGCCCGGCCCAAGATCGAGGTGCCCGACGACCCCGAGGAGCTACGCAGGCTGATCGACAATATGTACGACGACGTCATGCCGGACTACACGTGATCCTGCTCGACACCAACGTGCTCGTGTACGCCGTGGGTCGTCCGCACCAGCTCGCGGAAGTCGCCGCTGATGTAGTCGCGATGTCCGACGCCGGCGGGATGCGCATCACACCGCGCGTCCTCGAGGAATTTGCCTACGTGTACGCGCGCAGGGATCGCGGTCGGGATCTCGCTCGTGAGTTGTGTTGGGAGTGGTCGGCGATCCTGGGCCCGATCGAGCACGCGACCGAGGAGGATCTCGCAATGGCTCTTGATTTGTGGGCCGACAACGCCCGTTTGCAGTTCGCCGATGCGTTGCTAGCGGCCCAAGCGGTTCGCCTTGACGCGACCCTCGTCTCGGCTGACAAGGCCTTTGCGGAGGTCGAGAAATTGCGCTTCGTCGACCTCGCCGACCCTGAACTGCAGGAGCGTCTCCAGCCAAACTAGACCGACCGGTCAAGTTTTGGCAGGATGGCGGTATGAGCATCGCTGAAGCCGAAGACACACGGTCCCAGTCTGAAATTCTGGACGAGCTACGGACCTGGCTCGAGGAGAACTGGAACCCCGATCTCACCGTCGCTGAGTGGTGGGAAAAGCTCGGTACCGCCGGCTATTCGGCGCCCACGTTGCCCACCAATGCGTATGGCCGCGGCGTGTCCCGCTCCGACGCAGTGGCCATCGCGAATGCCATCGCCGAGTTCGGCGCGCTGGGTGCGCCCTCGGGCCTGGGCCTACTGCTCGCGGCCCCGACCATCGCGACCCACGGCAGCCAGGACCAGATCGACACGCTTGTGCGTGACATCGTCACGGGCAAGCAGGCGTGGTGTCAGCTCTTTTCCGAGCCGGGCGCCGGTTCTGACCTCGCTGGTCTCACCACCAAGGCCGTCAAGGACGGCGAAGAATGGATTATCAACGGCCAGAAGGTGTGGACCTCCATGGGCCAGACCGCCGATATGGGCATGTTGCTCGCCCGCACTAACCCCGATGCGCCAAAGCACCAGGGCATCAGCTGGATGGCCATCGACATGCACCAGGACGCCTGCGACATCCGTCCCCTGTATGAGATGACGGGCCACGCGATGTTCAACGAGGTCTTCATCTCCGACGCAGTTGTCCCCGACAAGTGGGTCATCGGCGACCTCAACGCCGGCTGGGCCGCAGCCAACACCACCCTCGCCAACGAGCGTGCCGGCCTCGGCGCCGGCGGCGGCGGAGCAGCCGGTGGTGCGCAGCCCGGCACCGTGAGCAACCAGCTCGCCATGCGCGCCGGTGATTTCGTGCAGGCAGCCCAAGATCGCGCCGCCGCCCGCCCGGCAGGCAACAAGCCCAAGGCCCGCCAGTCCGCTGCGCAGCTGCTCATTGGTATGGCCAAGGGCAACGGCCGATCGACCGACCCGTCGATCCGTCAGGGCCTGGTCAAGCTTCACACGCTGGGCGAGATCGGCCGGCTCAACAACGAGCGCCTCAAGGGTGTGCGCGCCCGTGGCGGCGACATTCCCGGCATGGCCAACATCTCGAAGCTCACGATGTCAGAGGTCGTCCGCACCCAGCGCGACGTCGGCCTCGCTATCGTCGGCGCAGCGGGGATGTTGCACGCTTACAAGGACGAGCAGCGCGCCGTGAACGACAAGGCAACGGGCAACCCGTTCCTCGGCATGATCACGATGAGCGCGTTGTACGCGCAGGCGCCGCCCATCTACGGAGGCACCGACCAGATTCAGCGGAACATCATTGGTGAGCGCGCGCTAGGCCTACCCAAGGAGCCGGGGCCCGACTCGCAGACCCCGTTCTCGCAGCTGCCCAAGAACGCCTAACTCGGGTTCCGGCCCGCGTTTGCCAGGTCGGCGTCGGCTTCTTCCCACGGCTCGAGGGGATGGATCAGCAGGTCCATCGCCATCCACAGCGTGCGGGAGAACTTAAAAAAAAGAACCGGCGGAATGATGGCGAGCGCTATAGCGGTGCAGAGCCACGGACGGATCGCGTCGTCGGGGTGGTTGATGATCCACGCCGTGAAGATGAGCATGAAGACCGCCAGGAGGCCTTCGCCGACGACGATGTTCATCGTGTAGCCACCCAGCCAGAAGCCTTCG
>JBKJQZ010000226.1:0-3400 GCA_046594835.1 Acidimicrobiales bacterium
ATCGACATCCTGGTGAACAACGCCGGGGTCTTCGCCGCCGTGGGTTTCGTACACAAATTGGATCCCGACGCGTTCGACCGTGAAATCGCCGTCAATCTCAGCGGTCCGTTTTTTCTCATGCGCGCCGCCGTTGGCCCCCGATGCTGCGGCAGGGCTACGGGCGCATAGCGAACATTTCGAGCATTTCGTCCGGCGCGGCGTACAAGCAAGTCGCCTACGGCGCATCGAAACTCGGCCTCATTTCCTTGACCAAGACCTTTGCCGACGAGTTCGCTCCCGCCGGCATCACCGTCAACGCGGTACTGCTGGGTCTGATCGAGACCGACAAGGTGATGGCGGCGCCGAGCGACCTCCGCGACATCGCACTGGCCACGATCCCCACAGGACGTATGGGCTGCGTGTCGGAGATCGCGGACGGCGTGGCCTATCTGGCGCGGGAAGAGTCGGCCTACATCAACGGCGCCGCGATTCCCGTCGACGGCGGTGCGATGACCAACCAACTGCGGTTCGGTCCGCGCTCGAGGATGGGCGCGTGAGCACCGTGCTGGTGACCGGTGCGCGCGGCGCGGTGGGTGGCCGAGGTCGTGGCGCAGTTCGAGGCCGCAGGCCACGAGGTCGTGGGGATCGACCTGCCAGAGTTCGACATCACCGATCGCGGAGCGTGCGCCGCTATCCCCTCCGACGTCGACGTGTGCGCCAACGTTGCGGGCGTTTTTGGCGAGTTCACCCGCGCCGACCAAATCTCGACCGAATCCTGGAACCGCTACCTCGCAGTGAACCTCACCGGCGCGTTCAACGTGTGCCAACGCGTCCTGCCCGCAATGCGCGCGCGCGGCTATGGCCGCATCGTGAACGTGGCCAGCGTCGCGTCCTTCGACGGGCACTACCGCGGCGCGCACTACGCCGCGTCAAAGGCCGCACTGATTGGCCTTACGCGGTCGGTTGCGTTGGAGTACGCCGAGTCCGGCATCACTGCCAACGCGGTGTTGCCCGGTCCGATTGCGACCCCCAACGTGATTGGCGCGGCGTCACCCGACGTGCTCGAGGACTCCACCAAGTGGATCCCCGCCGGGCGTTTCGCCACGGTCGAAGAAGTCGCGTCGCTGATCGTCTATCTCGCGTCACCCGAGGCCAGCTACATCAACGGCGCCTCGGTTCCCGTCGACGGCGGCGCGCTGCTGTTGGCGTTCCGTTTCGCTCGTAAACCCAAGGAGCAAGTCCTGTGAAATTCGCGTTGTTCTATGAGATTCCCGTCGCCCGTCCATGGACGGCCGAGAGCGAGCACCGGGCCTACAAGGAAGTACTCGAACAGGCGCAGCTCGCCGACACGCTCGGGTACCACTCGGTGTGGAGTGTCGAGCACCACTTCTCGGAGGAGTTCTCTCACTGCTCCAACCCCGAGGTGCTCTACGGCGCCATCGCGGCCACCACCAAGAACCTGCGTATTGGGTACGGCGTGCGCCTGATGCCGCGTCCGTACAACCATCCCGTGCGTACTGCAGAGTCCGTCGCAGTACTCGACCTGATCAGCGACGGGCGCGTCGAGTTCGGCACAGGCCGGTCCGCTACTCGCGACGAACTCGAGGGATTCGGCATCCACCCCGACGAGACGCGCGACATGTGGGAAGAAGCGCTGCGGATGACGGTCAACTGCTGGGTGAACGATGAAGCGGAGTTCAGCGGTCAGTTTTGGAACATGCCGAAGCGGCGTGTCGTGCCCAAGCCGTTGCAGGGACCCCACCCGCCACTCTGGGGCGCGACCACGTCACCCGACGGCCATCGCGTCATGGGCCAACACGGCCTTGGCGTGTGTTCCTTCACCGTCGGCTTGCCGCCCGAAGACCTGAAGTCGCGCATCGACATGTACCGCCAGGGGCTCACCGAATGCACCGACCCCATCGGCGCGTTCATAAACGATCGAGTCGCAACCTTCACCATGGTCCACTGCGCGCCCGACCGCGATGAGGCAATCGCGCAGGCCAAGGAAAGCTTCGAGTGGTACGTGACCGAGAGCAATCGGCGTATCGCGACGGTGGCTGAGTGGATGGAAGAAATGAACCAGACCGACCTCGGCACCTACGACTACACGGCCAAGACCCGTGCGGCCAACGCTGCGGGCAAGACCAAGATTCCGATCCAGCGACTCTTCGAGTCGGGCGCCGCAGTCGTTGGCAGCCCCGAGGACTGCGTCGAGACGGCCAAGCGATACGAAGCCGCAGGCTGCGACATCCTCCTGTGCCTCGTGAACCCCTACAAGATGCCCCACGACCAAGTGATGCGCTCGATCGAGCTCATTGGTAAAGAGGTCATCCCCCACTTCGCCTAGCGCCCGGCAGCAGCGCCCCGCAGCAGCGCCCCGCAGCAGCGCCCCGCGCCCGCGCCCCGCAGCGCGCCGCGGTCTGAGCGACAAGCGACAAGCGACAAGCGACAAGACGACTCTTTTCCTCTGATCGCCACAAGCGGCCTGTCGAACATCAAGGTGGCCCTCATCGAAGATCGCATCGTGGCCGGTGTGCCAGTCGCTAGTCGCTAGTCGCTAGTCGCTACGAGAGCGGCACTTCTAACGGTTAACGCACGGCCCATCGGAGCAACCGTGTGTTACACCCCTTCGTCATAGTCGAAGCATGCCGATTACCACCGCGCACTCACCGCTCTCCGGGAAGCAACTGCGCTGGGTGGTGTGCGTGCTTCTCCACGATGCCGGGAAAACTATGAGCGTGCACGACATTGTGACGGTGCTGCAGTCAACGGGTTACGTGATCGCCGGGCGGCCGGGCAAGACCGTCTCCGACGCGCTGCGTTGGGAGGTCGGGCGTGGCCGCGTGGTGCAAGCCAAGCGTGGCTCCTACTCAGCCGGCTTCATGCAACGCTCAACCGAGTACTCGATGCGTCGGCGGGTCGCGTCGATCGCACCGGTCGCGTCGGTCGCGTCGCAAGATGGGTTGTCGCTTGTCGCTCCAAGCGCGGCGGACGCCGCTCTCGATGCCGCTCCCGATGTGGCTCCCGATGCGCTACCGCCGATTGACCTTGACGCGCTGGACGCCTCCGATGCCTGGAGCGGACCAGCGCCAGCCGTGTTCATCGCCGATTAGGAGGCGAAGCGTTGGACTAGCCCTTGCCGAAGATGAGGGTGCCGACGCCGTTGGCGACCATGGCGGTCTCGCAGTTCTGCACCTGGTTGGCCGCGGTGCCTCGGATCTGGCGCACCGCTTCAAGCACATTGTTGACGCCGTGGATATAGGCCTCACCGAGCAGCCCGCCGTGCGTGTTGACCGGCAACTTGCCGCCGATCTCGATGTTGCCCTCACGGATGAAGTCCTTCGCCTCGCCGGGTCCGCAGAAGCCGAGCTCCTCGAGCGTGACGAACACCAGCGGCGTGAAGTTCTCGTAGATCATGGCG
>JBKJQZ010000245.1:0-16944 GCA_046594835.1 Acidimicrobiales bacterium
CGCACCCGTCGCACCCGTTGCGCCGGTCGCACCCGTGGCGCCAGTTGCGCCGGTCGCACCCGTGGCGCCGGTCGCACCCGTGGCGCCAGTAGCACCGACCGTGCCGTTAGTACCTGACGTTCCCGTGGCGCCAGTAGCGCCGGTGGTACCGGTAGGACCGGTGGCTCCCGTCGGACCAGTGGCGCCAGTGGCGCCCGTGACACCGGTAGCACCCGTGGCGCCGGTTGCACCAGTAACGCTGACTCCCGTGGCGCCAGTAGCGCCGGTCGGTCCGGTAGCACCGGTTACACCAGTGGCGCCGGTAGGACCGGTGTCACCAGTAGCACCGGTGACACTCACGCCGGTGGCGCCCGTCTCGCCAGTAGCACCAGTGGCGCCGGTGTCACCCGTAGCACCAGTTGCGCCGGTGTCACCGGTTGCACCCGTGGGGCCGGTCGCACCAGTAGGACCGGTATCTCCAGTGGCGCCCGTGGGGCCGGTATCGCCGGTCGCGCCAGTGGCGCCGGTGTCACCAGTCGCACCCGTGGGGCCGGTGCCGCTCGGACCAGTCACACCCGTGGGGCCGGTCGCACCAGTAGCGCCGGTAGGCCCAGCCGGACCCGTCGGGCCCGTCGGGCCCGTATTTCCGGTTGCGCCAGTCGCACCCGTGGCGCCGGTTGCACCTGTTGCACCGGTCGGTCCAGTCGGACCGATCGGCCCAGTCGGACCGGTGGCACCAGTCGCGCCGGTGGCGCCGGTAGGACCAGCCACGTAACACGGGCCAATAATCACCAGGTTGCAGCCTTGCGCGGTCTGGGCGGCAGCCGGCGGGGCGGCCACAAGGAAACCGGCAGCGCTCAGCACGGCTGTAGCGCCAGTGATCACTGCAATTTTAAAGCTTGATGTGCGCACGCGGGGCGCCTCTCCAGGAGGGTGGTACAGATTTGATCGGAACTCTAGCAACGTGTTCGCCAGATGCACGTGATTTGACCGGGTATTTGTCGCTCCGATCAGAAAATGCGAGTGACGCCCGGGTGTACCCGGGCGTCACTCGCACCAACCCATGTACTTTCGCTACTAGGCCAGGGCGGAGCAGCAGGTCTCGGTGATGAGACGGGTCACCGTGTAGGGGTCGCAGTTGGCGTTCGGACGTCGGTCCTCGATGTAGCCCTGCTTGTCGATAGCGACCTGCCACGGGATCCGGATGGAGGCGCCACGGTTGGATACGCCGTAAGAAAACTGGTCGTACGGAGCGGTCTCATGCGCACCCGTGAGGCGGTGCTCGATGCCAACGCCGTAACCAGCAATGTGCTCGTCAACCTTGGTGCCGAGCGCTTCGCACGCGGCGATGATCGGGTCGTAGCCCTCACGCATCGCCGTGGTGGAGAAGTTGGTGTGTGCGCCGGCGCCGTTCCAATCACCACGAGCGGGCTTGGGGTCAAGCGTCGCGGAGATGCCGAAGTCTTCACCGATGCGATGCATGAGCCAACGGGCGATCCAGAGGTGGTCCGAGACGTCGAGCGGGTTGCCCGGGCCGATCTGGAACTCCCACTGGCCGGGCATGACCTCGGCGTTGATGCCCGATAGGAGCAGGCCGGCTTCGAGGCAGGCGTCCATGTGGGCTTCGACCATCGGGCGTCCGTAGATGTCGTCTGCGCCTGCGCCGCAGTAATACGGGCCCTGCGGGCCGGGGTAGCCACCGCTCTCGGGGAAGCCCAGGGGCCGCGCACCCTTAAACAGCGTGTACTCCTGCTCAATACCGAACCAGGGGTCCTGGCCCTTGTACTTCTCGTACACCTCGCGCAGCTGCGCCCGCGTGTTGGTGCTGTGCGGCGTCATATCGGTGTGGAGTACCTCACACAGCACGAGCTTGTGGTCGCCGCCCCGGATCGGGTCGGCCACCACGCACGCGGGCTGCAGCACGCAGTCCGAGGAGGAACCCTCGGCCTGGTTCGTACTCGAACCGTCGAAGCCCCAGATATCGGGAGCCTTGCCGTCAGGAAGGATCTTGGTCTTGGACCGAAGCAGGGGCGTGGGCTCCGTGCCGTCAATCCAGATGTATTCGGCCTTGTAGGACATGCACTAGACGCTACCTAAGGCAGTGTTGCGAGGCCTAGCCGTGCGTGTGAACGGTTTGTGAACTGAGCCGGCGGACCACGACGCCAGCGACGGCGATCAGGGCGACGAGCAGGGCGACGGGAGCGGAGCCACCCGTGCGGGGCAGGCGTCCGACCCGGGCGCGGGGCGCCGGGGCGATCACCGCCGACGGACCGGCTGCGGACAGGACGACGACGCCGACGCCGTCGGGGAACTGGAGTCCGTCGTCGATGGTTTCGAGCGCAAGGGGGCGGTCATCGGCGTCGAAACGCACGCGCACCATCGACCCGGCGTCTGGTGCGGGGCCGGACCCAAAGATGCCGATGTCGGCGATCCACAGCGTGCCGTCACGGGTGACGTCGAGGCCGAAGGGCGTGATGCCCCCCACCTGACCCGTGCTCGCCACCACGAACCGCCGAAACAACCCGCCGCGGTCGTACTCGGCGACCTCACCGGTGAACACACTGGAGATGAAGAAGGTGCCGCGACCACTGTGGACGATGTCGGACGGGGTCGTCAGGAGCCCCGGCACCTGCGGCGCGAACAAGCTGCGGCCAACGCGGTCGGCGTTCGCGAGCTGCTGACCAGTCGAATCGGCCCGACCACAACCCTGTGCTGGGGTCTCGCCGGTCGGCCACACCGAGGTGTCGTAGCGGTAGACGCCGCCGGGTTGCGCTGCGGGGAGATTGGGCCGGTTGCTGGCCACCAACAGCGCGTGGCCGTCGACTTCCATGCCGCCGGCCGTGCCGAGCGACACGTCGATTTTGCAGTGCGGCACGCGGGCGAAGTCGTTCCGGTCAGGACCGACGTGGCGCAGGTGCGAGGCGTCGAGAAACCACTCGATGACCTGGCCGGTCGCGGGGTCCTGCGGCAGTTGGTCGCCGACGTCGCCGGTCACCACGCGACCGTCGGGCAATACCGCGCAGCCGTAATTCTCGGGGTTGTCCGCGACCGTCGCGAAGCTGTCGGGGACTAGCTTGCCGATCTCAGTGGCGCGCAAGGTTGCGAGCGTGGCACCTTCGAGCCGGAAGATCCCCCAGCCCTGTTTTATGACGCCGGGCTTGGTGTTCTGTTCTGTGTCCTCCCCCGCGATGATCCAGCGTTCGCCGGCGGGCTTCCACGAGACGCCGTCGGGCACGTCGCAGATCTCGGCGTTGATGTCGAGGCCCGCGCCGGGGTTGTCGAGGGCCGACGGAATAACCGTGCGCTTGGCCCCCGTAACGGCGTCGTAGCCGTTGAGTCGGTTGTCCTCACCGCCAAGCACCACCTCAGCGCCCGCGGATTGCCGCGTGGCGCGCCGGCCGACGGCCAGGGGATTCGCCGGGTTCACAAGGCGGTACGCATGCACGCCGCCCAGGCTCGCCAGCGCCGTGTCGAAGGCGGCCTTGCACTGCGAGTCGTAAATCGAGTCCTTCGCGCACGCGTCCGACGTCGAGGTGCCTGCGCCGATGAAGACCATGTCGCCAGCTATTGCGGGGCCGGACGAGCCGGGACCCGACAACGGAGTCGACCACAGCAGGCGTCCGCTCGTGACGTCGTAGGCCTTGAGTAGATCGTCGAGCGCGGCGTTGAACACAACGTCGTTCACGACTGCACTCGCGCCATACGAGGGCCCGGCCCCACCCTGAAATCGGATCGCGCCGGTTACGCCGTCGATGCTGTGAAAGTACGGCGGGCTGCCAATGGCGGTGCCGCCGAACACGTTGCCATTGGCGATTGCGGGTGAACCGATAAAGCCACCCACGCCCGGCACCGGGTGGGTCACGTTGCGGCGCCACACCTCCTTGCCCGAGGCCGGATTGAGCGCGTAATAGGTGCCGTCCTTTTTGGCCGCTCCGAGAAGGGCTCGGCCGTTGCGGTCCGTGAAATAGTTCGGCGTAGCGCCGAAGTCGGAGTCATCGTCGGGTGGCAGCTTCGGCTGGAACGACCACAGTGGCTCACCGGTGCGCAGCTTCAACGCGGTGACGGCGTTGGTGTACTTGGTCCACTTGAAGCTCTCGTGCGGGCAGTTGGCGGCGCCGAAGAACACGGTCGCTTTGTCCGGGCTGATCGTGGGCGAGCCCCACACACCTCCGCAGCCTTCGCCCTTGCGGTCGAGCTCGGGTTCGAAGGCCCACACGAGCGCGCCGGTCCCGGCGCGCAAGGCAACCACGCCACCGCGTACCCCGCCGGTGTCGGCGACGCCGTCGTTGTGCGTGTCGCGGCCCACGAGCACGAGGTCGTCGACGATGACCGGGGACGACTCGAACTCCGTCGAGGTGCGAGCACGGCCGAGCGACGCGTCATGACGCCACACGAACCGACCGTCGCGTGCCGCGAGCGCGTAGACGAAGGGACCGGAGCCGAACACGACGAGGCGTTCGTGGGTGCCGTTGAGGGCAACGTCGCCAACCGCGGCACTCGACACGATCGGGCCGAAGGTCGAGCCGGGCGCTAGCGGCGTCTGGAAGCGCCAGCGGACGGCGCCACTAATCGCGTCGAGCGCGTACATCACGCCGTCCCACGAGCCCACGTAGACCACGCCCTCGACCACGGTCGGCGACGCAGTGACCGGCTTGGGCGTGTCGAAGACCCACGCGGGAACGAGCCGAGGAATGCTTTGGGCGGTGATGCCCGACGGGCATACGGCCGCAAAACTTCGCTGGGGATTGGCTCCATACATCGGCCAGTCCGCGCACTTCGCCGTAGTCACGGCCTGCGTTATGGGCGGACTTGAGGTCATCACTAGCGCGACGACAAGCGCCGCCAGTATTCCCAAACGCTTCACGAATCCCCCAGATTCCTGGCCACCAGCGATGTGAACGCTATGTGAACGACACAACCTCGACTGGCCCAACGCCGGCCCACCGCTGCAACACTGTTGCATGGAACGCCAGCAGGATTACGTCCTCCGCACCGTCGAAGAACGCGGCATTCGCTTTATCCAGCTTTGGTTCACCGACGAGCTCGGGACCGCCAAGTCGTTCAACATCACGCCCGCCGAACTCGAGAACGCACTCGAAGAAGGCATGACCTTCGACGGCTCCGCTATTGATGGCTTCTCCCGGGTGCAGGAATCCGACGTACTGGCCAAACCCGACCCGCGCACCTTTCAGATCCTCCCGCTACGCCACGACCCGCCCGTCGCCCGCGTGTTCTGCGACATCTTGAACCTCGACGGCACGCCGTTCGAGGGCGACCCGCGCCACGTCTTGCGCCGCACCCTCGAAAAGGCGCGCGCCGCCGGCTTCAGCTTCTTCGCCGCACCCGAACTCGAGTACTTCTATTTCGCCGACGCTGACCCCAACGTCGCCGGTGGCCCTCAGCCCATCGACCGCGGCTCGTACTTCGAGCTGACCGTCGCCGACAAGGCGAGCGAGCTTCGTCAGCGCACCGTCCTCACGCTCGAGGACATGGGCATCCCGGTCGAGTACAGCCAGCACGAAGACGCGCGCAGCCAGCACGAGATCGACCTGCGTCACACGGATGCGCTCTCAATGGCCGACGCGGTTATGACCACCCGACTGATCGTGAAGGAAGTGGCGATGAGCGCGGGCGTGCACGCCACGTTCATGCCCAAGCCCATCGCGGGCATGCAGGGATCGGGCATGCACACGCACTTCTCTCTTTTTAACGAAGACGCCAACGCGTTCTACGACGAGAACGACCCGATCCACCTGTCGCCGGTCGCCCGCGGCTTCATCGCAGGCCTTCTCACCCACGCCCGCGAGATCACCGCGATCACCAACCAGTGGGTCAACAGCTACAAGCGACTCGTGGTTGGTTACGAGGCACCGGTGTATGTGGGTTGGGCCCGCAACAACCGCTCCGCATTGGTGCGGGTGCCGCCAGCGAAGGACAACCGGCCCGACCCGACCCGCATCGAGTACCGCTCACCCGACCCAGCGTGCAACCCATACCTGATGTTTGCGGTGGTGCTCGCCGCCGGGCTGCGCGGGATCGAGAAGGGTTACGAGTTGCCTCCCGAGACCGAGGCGAACCTGTTCGCAATGACCGATAACGAGCGTGTCGAGCAGGGTATTCAAGCGCTGCCCGGATCGCTCTCGGAGGCGCTCGACGAAATGGCAGGCTCCTCCCTCGTCGCCGAGACGCTCGGCGAGCACGTCTTCGAGTGGTTCCTGCGCAACAAGCGCGCGGAGTGGGCCGACTACAAGACACATGTCACCCCGTTCGAACTCGACCGCTACTACACGAGCCTGTAGTGGAACCGCTCCTGATCTACCCCGATCCCGCGCCGCCGGAACTCGTACAGGCCCTCGAGCTCGCGGGGTACCCGTGGAAAGGCGTCTCGTCGCCCGAGGCTGCGGTGCGCGGCGAGCCCGACGACGGCTGGGCCGGTGCCATCATCGTCACGGCCGCGGACCCTGAGGGCGCGTTCGCGATGTGTCGCGCATTGCGCAAGCGGGACCAGCCGATGGAGCCGCTACTCCTGCTCATCGCCGCCGGTCACCTCGACGGCCTCGAACTGCGGGAGGACCTCTTCGACGACTTCTGCATGTGGCCGTTCCAGCCCCGCGAACTCGAAGCACGTCTCAAGCACTTGTTCTGGCGGACGGGCCGGGGCACGCGCCCGGAACTCGTCGAGTACGGACCGCTCATCCTCAACACCGAGACGTATCAGGCGGCCGTGAACGGTCGCCCGCTTGACCTCACGTTCCTCGAGTACGAGCTTCTGAAGTTCCTCGCCACCCACCCGGGCAAGGTCTTCACTCGCCAGACGCTGCTGTCACGGGTATGGGGCTACGAGTACTACGGCGGGGCCCGCACTGTCGACGTCCACGTCCGACGCCTCCGCGCCAAGCTCGACGACGAAGCCAACCTCATCCAGACCGTGCGGTCTGTCGGCTACCGCTTCGGCCAAGGCCGGTGGGGTTAGTAGTTCGTTTCGATTAGCTCGGAGCCTTCGTTGTCGGCTTCGGAGGTTTCGGTGAGGGTCCAGCCGAAGAGGGCTGAGACCGCTGCGCCGGCAAGCATGAAACCGATCGGGATGCCGAAGAGCAGGATCCCCAGGATGATGATGGCGCCGAGCACGTGGTGATTCTTACCGCTTAGGCGCGCCGCGCCCAAGCTTCGATCTCGACGGCCGCGCCTGGCGCGGGCAACGCGGCAACACCAATCGTCGATCGAGCGGGACGGTGATCGCCGAACGCGGCAACGTAAGCCTCGTTCATGCTGGCGAAGTCGGCCATGTTCGTGAGGAAGACCGTGGTCTTGATGATGTCGCGCAAGGAGGCGTCTTGCGACTCGAGCAGGACGCGAAGGTTGGCCACCGCTTGGGTGGTCTCGCTGCCAACGCCGCCGCTGACGAGTACGCCATCGACGAGTCCGAGCTGCCCGCTGCACACGATCCACTCACCGGCGACAACAACAGGCGTATAGGGACCAAGCGGCTTGGCGGTCATGGGTTCACCCTACGCGTGGGCCACTCGGTTGGGTAACCCTCGGCCTTCCACGCCGCCGCCGCGACGGCGGCGAACACGGCGTCAGAGACGGCGACGGGTGGAGCGTCGGACGGTTCGACCGTGACGTGGATACGTGGAGTATCGACGGCGCGCAGCACCCCGAAGCTGCGAATCGTGAGGTCGTGCACCGTGCCGTCGTGGTCGACCGCGACGCCTTCGCTTCGCACCCAGCCCAGTGCCATGTGCGCGGCGCCTACGCAGTAGGAGCGCAGCACGACCTCATCGATCGGGTCGCCGGCGTTCACCGTGACGTGTACCGCGCCGTCATCGTCGATCTGGGCACGCACAGGTGCCACATACGACGTGTCGGCACGCCCAGTTCGGAGGTTGAGCGCCGCCGTGAGGACCTGCGCCTCGGCCCACCCCGCGGCGCGGATGTCGATCGACGTTGGAGGTCCGGCGACGTCTACCTCCTCAATCACGACGTCGGGCAAAATCGCGTTAATCAGTGCCACGACCCCTGACGTGCGAACGACGCGCACCACACCGGTTCCATCGGCGTTGAGGCCGGCCGCGATCGGTGGGCGCTTCGGGCCGATACGGACGACGTCTTCGCGCGCCAGCACCACGCGCACCGCGCGGCCATGCTCATCGGCGAGGCGACGTGCGACCGCTCCGAGAGGACTCGCGGTCTTGGCGCCAAACGCGCCGCCGTTTGCGAGAGTGGCGGCCGGTTCGCCACCCGGCTCGCACCAGGACGCGTCGGGCTCGAGGTACGCAGGCTCAACCCAGGTCGTGCGCAGCGCGACCGCCCAGTCCCCCGGCGGCAACTCGAGCGGGTAGCGCAGCGGAATCGTCGTTCGGCGTCCCTGGACCTTGCCCGCCGCCGCGCGCGCCTGCGACAGCGTCTCGGCCACAAACCAGTTCCCTTGCGTATCGGGTACGGCGATGAGTGCATCGATCGGCGCGGTGTCGTCGGCGAAACCGCCGTGGCCGAACACGACGTCTGGCCCGACCCGTTGGGGCGCGCCTCCCTCCAACGTGGCCCGTCGCGCGGCTGCCGCGTAGTCGCGACCCTCGATCGGTGTTGCGTCGAACGCATCGAAAACCGACTGCCACCCGGTGCACCGGCACAGGTGGGCGAGCAAGGCCCGCCCGACCTCGTCCCGCGATGCGGTTGGTTCGAGCGCGGCCAGGCGCATGACGATTCCCGGCGTGCAGAACCCGCACTGCGACGCACCGGTCGCGCAGAACCGCTCGCCGAACGAGGCCCGCGTTTCCGCCGAAAGCCCGTCGACCGTCGTGACCGTGCGTCCGCTCACACGCCGGGCCGGAGTGACGCACGCGACGCGCGGCGCGCCATCAACCCACACCGTGCAGCACCCGCACTGGCCCTGCGGCGCGCAGCCGTCTTTGGGCGTGCGCACACCAAGTCGGTCCCGCAACACCTCGAGCAGGCTCGCGCCGTCGTCGTCCACGGTGACCTCGCGGCCATCCAGGCGGAACGAAACGGGCACCGGCGAACACTACGTTGAGGGCGATGTCACACACCTTTTCAACCCCGGCGGTCTCACGACGCGCGTTGCTTCTTGGTGGATCAGCGCTGGCCTTCACCGCTGCCTGCGGCGCGAAAGGCAACGGCGACGACGTGGCGGTGAAGGACACGACCACCACGCCGAAGCGCAGCGCTGACGTGTTGTCGTATGTGCCCGCCGGAAACATGTACCTGGCCGGCATGGAGGAGCGCATCACGTTCGCGCTGTTCCAGGGTGTGCCCGCGTCGCTGGTGACCGCCGACACCGAGGTGATGGTCGCGTTCCAGAAGCCCGGCACCAAGCAGTTGACGGCCGCCGTGCGCGCCGAGCGCAAGTCCGACGGCATCGCCGACCGTCCGTACTACGTGGTACATCACAACTTCGACACTCCCGGCGATTGGGGGGTGCGCGCCACGGTCAAGAACATGAAGCCGGGCGACGCGGTGATCACGATCAACGACCCCGCAAAGGTTGCGTGGCCGACTCCTGGCAAGGCGCTGCCGATCGTCAAGACGCCGACTGCCGCCGACACGCTCGGCGTCGACCCGATCTGCACGCGCTCGGAGGGTATCTGCCCGCTGCACGACACCAGCCTCGACGCGCTGATTAGCAACGGCAAGCCAACCATCGTGTTGTTGGCGACGCCGGCGCTGTGTCAGTCGGCCACGTGTGGCCCGGTGCTCGACATCGTCCTCGGCGCGCAAGACCTCATCGGCGCCAAGGCCAACGTCGTGCACGTCGAGGTGTTCAAAGACGCAACGGGCAAGACCTTGAGCCCGGCCTTCGCCGCGTTCAACCTCGAGTCCGAGCCCGTGCTGTTCTTCGCGGATCGCAAGGGCGTCGTGGTCGAACGGTTCAACGGTCCTTTCGACAGGTCCGAAGCGCGCGCTGCGATCAGCCGACTTCTGGCGTAATCGCGGCGAACACCGCGTCAGCGCTCGCCTCAACGCCGGGCTGCGCGGCTCGCAAGGAGGCGCGCACTGCGTCCAGGTGCTCGACGTCGAACGACAGCCGCGGCCGGTAGCTGAGAATGCGGCGCAAGAGTTCGGCCACGCTCGCAGCGTCCGCGTAAAACGTGGGCACGCCGCGCGCAATTCGACGTGTCAGCGCGGCGGCCCAATCGGCGTCGGTGACCTCGACACGCATCGCCCGCATGTAGTCGTCCATCAGCACGCGGTCGCGCACGAGTACGCCGTCGAGGAGCAGTTCCCATCCTGCGTGCCCAACCGCGCGCGCCGCTCCACGGGGAACGCCGCGGTCGAGCAGGTCACACGTCAGTGTGCGCGACCCGCTGCGGAACTCGGGGAGGTCGTGAAAGACGGCATCCGTCGCGTGATGGCACGCAATCCCGACGCGCACCGGCTCGCTCCAGTCCTGGAGCGAGCCGAGAGAAACGCCTGCTTCGCGCTGGAGGTCGGGCAGCGCGGCGCCGAGCCAAACCGCGGGATCCTTAGATGCCGCCCGAGCGACGCGGATGTGAGCGAGAAGGTTCAGCCCGACCGCTTAGCTGAACGAAGATCCGCAACCGCAGGTCTTGGTCGCGTTCGGGTTGTTGATGGAGAACCCGGCGCCCTGCAGGCCATCCTTGTAGTCGAGGGTCGCGCCCACAAGCAGTTCCTTGGAGGTCTTGTCCACGACGACGCGCACACCCTCGAACACCGACTTCTCGTCGTTCTCATCGGTCTCGGCGTCGAAGAACATCTCGTAGGAGAAGCCCGAGCAGCCACCGGGACGAACCGCGACACGCAGCGCCAATCGCTCGTCGCCCTCCTGCGCCAAGAGTTCAGCAACCTTGGACGCAGCGGTAGCGGTCAGTTCGATACCGGCGTCATGCGTGGTCTCGGTGATGCTCATCGGGGGGTTCCTCTCAGAAACGGACTGGTTAAAGGGTACAGCTAACGGATTGCTAACTCGACCCGGCATGGGTCGCGATCGGCGAGCGTGTGAAACGCATCGACGCGCACACCTTCTGGAACGTCGAGGAACCCCTCGATCATTCCCCGGTGCAGGTGACACACCAAATCGGGATACACCTCGGCCAGGGCCTGGAAGGGGCACCGCGTAAAGGCAATCGTGGCCGACGCGCCGTCCTCGCCCACGGCGGGATCAAAGCCCAACGCCGAAAGTTCCTCCGTTAGAGCCACGACACAGCGCGCGGCGGGTGTGCGGCGCACTAGGCCCGCAGCGTCGCCCGCGAGTTCACCCTGCATTCGCCCGGCCTCAGCCGCCGCTTCAGGGTCGATCCCACCGATGGCGGCAGCGGCCGCAAGCATGCTGGCGAGCAGGCGCATCGACGACGACTCGAGGCCGAGGCCAGGAGCGTCGGCGGCCAGTCGGTAGCGATTCTGCGGACGGCCGACGGTGCCGCGGTTATCGGCGTCGACTTCGAGCAAACCGACCTCGCGCATGCGCTCAAGGTGGGGCCGAACGGTATTGGGGTGGAGGTCGAGCATTTCCGCGACCTCAGCGGTCGCTAGCGGCACCTCACTACGCGCCAACTCGAGATAGATGGCATAGCGGGTGTTGTCACCGAGCGCCTTAAAGACGCCGAGCCGATCCACGCCGGGAATATTACTGCTTCAAACCGGTAGAATTACTACGTGGCCCTCGCCTCCCCCGTGACTGAAACCGCTGTACGCGGCGCGCTCGCGGGCGTGATTGACCCCGAACTCGGTGACAGCGTCATCGATTTGGGCATGGTTCGGTCGGTCGAGATCACCGGCGCGCACGTCACGGTGACCGTCGCTCTCACTACCGCGGGCTGCCCACTGCGTGCGCAGTTCATGAAGGACGTGCGCGATCGCGTAGGCGCGTTGGTAGGAGTGGACAAGGTCAACGTGAAGTTCGGGGAGATGACCAGCGAGCAGAAACGCTCGCTGATGGACCGGGCCCGCTTCAAGGCGCAGGAGCGCTCGACCGTGAAGATGGACATGGCGCCCACCGCGCGGGTCGCCGCGGTCGCGTCGGGCAAGGGCGGCGTGGGCAAGAGCACCGTCACCGCAAACCTCGCGGTCGGGCTCGCGTCGCGCGGCTACAAGGTCGGCGTGCTCGACGCCGACATCGGTGGGTTCTCCCTTCCCCGGCTCCTCGGCGTGAGCGAGAAAGTCGAAGCCGAAAAGGGCGACGGCGATCGCGTATTGATCACGCCGATCGAAAAGAAGGTCGGCTCGGGCCTCCTGCGAGTCGTGTCGATGGGATCCATTGGCGGTGCCGAGGAAGACGAAGCCGTCATGTTGCGCGGGCTGATGTTGAGCAGAGCGCTTCAGCACTTCCTCGAAGACGTGCGCTGGGGCGACCTCGACTACCTCCTGATCGACATGCCCCCCGGCACGAGCGACATTCAAATGGCCTTGGCGCGCATGCTGCCGCGCACCGAGGTGCTGCTCGTAACCACCCCCGCGATCGCGGCGCAGCAGGTCGCAGCGCGCGCCGCAGACATGGCGCGCAAGGGCTACCTGCGCGTCGTGGGCGTAATTGAGAACATGAGCGCGTTCGTGGCGCCCGACGGCGCGGTCTACCCGCTCTTCGGCGAAGGCGGCGGCCGACGCCTATCGGCCAAGCTCGGCGTCCCGCTGCTCGGCCAGGTGCCCCTCGACGCAGCGGTCGCGCAGGGCGGCGATGCGGGCACGCCCGCGGTGCTCGGGATCGGCCCAGCCGCCGACGCCTACAGGAGCCTGCTCGACGCGTTAGTGACCGACGTGCTCCCGCCGATCGAAGTGGGCTGCACCGCGATCGACGCCCTTGAGGCGCTAGTCAGCGATTCGTAGCGCTACCGCGGGCTTGATGCGCGCAGCCTGACCGGCAGGGAAGTTCGCCGCCGCCAACGAGGCGATGATGGCGATCCCGGACACGATGAGGATATTCGTCGTCGGGATCTCGAACTTGATGTTCTCGCCGCCGAACGTGTCGCTGTTGGTGAGCATGTTGTAACTCGTCACCAACGCGAGCACGGTGCCCATAACCACGCCCTGAATGGCGAGGAACGCCGACTCCACGAGGAAGGCTTGGCGCACCATGCGGCTCGGGAAGCCCATGGCCCGCAGCATGCCGATCTGGCGACGCCGTTCGCGCACAGCCCGGACCATTACGACGCCGAGGCCGGCGATGCCGATCACGAGTCCGAGACCGAGGTAGCCCTGCATGAGGCTGAAGAAGCCCTGCTGCTGGCTGAGCGCCTCCGAGATCGTGTTCTCAAACGTGTCGGCGTCGACGCCGTAGGTGATCAGGTCGCCGGTGAGTCGTTGTGCGACAAGCTCCGGGTTTGCGCCCGGCTGCACCTTGACGTAGTGACGGCTTGGTGTGATGTCGGTTGCAAACGAATGCAGGAACGGCTTGCCGAGCATCGGGCCCGAGAAAAGGAAGTCGCTGTCCATCTTGCCGGCGACGGTGAGCGTGGCCACGCGACCCGAGACCGTGTCGTAGGCCTTGATGTGGTCGCCCACATCGAGGAGCGCGTCGGGCGGACCCCCGCGTTGCAGGAAGAAGTCCGAGAGGATCACCAGAGTCGGGTCGTGCAAGACACCGAGCCACGCCTCGCGGTCGGTGCTGAACTGGGGCAGTCGGTGGGCGAGCTTTGGCTCGCCGTTCTCCAACAGCGCCTCATCGAAGCCCGAGACGCTCCAGCGGTCGCGCTCGGGGTGCGAATCGGTGGTCCACTCGGGGAACGCCACCTCGATCGTCGCATCGCTTTGTACCTTCGGGTTGGCGAGTAGCGCGCTTGACGGCACCGGGTTGGAGTAGTTCGAGTCGACGAGCACGTCGTAGCCGGCCGCGGAGTCCTTCGCGAACTTCGGGGCCTGTGCACTGAAGAGATGGCTGAACACCGACAAGAACGTGAGCGTGAAGACGACGATCGCGTACATGCCGAGCAGCATCGACGTGCGAAACACCCGCGCCAGCGGGTAGGCGAAGCCGAGACGCGCCGCAAGCGTTCGTCGTGACACACCCAGCTTGGATACCACCCAGATCGCGATGTCGTCGTTGGTGGCCACAATCGCAGTCGCGCTGCCGACAAGGATCACGCCCTGCAGGACGAACGCGCCGAACTCAGTGTTCGACAGCGCGTCGGGGAAGAGCGCGAAGACCGAGACCGCCCACACGAGAGCGGTGCCACAGCCGATCAACACGGCGAGGCGCTTCTTGAGAACCGCTTGGAGCAGCGTGATGGACGACCATGCGGCGATCGGCACGCCGCCCAAGACGCCGAACCACCCGTTGTTCTTCGCTCCAATCTGCAACAACAAGAGGCCGAACAAGATCCCACCGAGGGCCACCACGTAGGAACGCACCCGCCGCTTGCGGTTCGCGGGCGACTCCGCGATATCGCGGATCGCGCGAATCACGTTCAGGCGGCCGAGCCGGAAGCTCGTCCCCCAGACAGTTACGAGAGAGATGAACGCACCGACGAAGAAGCCGGTTGAGAGGCTCCTTGGCTCAAGGGCAAAGCGCAGGTGGATGCCGCTGTCGCCGCCCCGGTTGAACACGCTGGCGGCGAGCACCGACACGAGTCGACCAACTCCGATACCGGCGATTACACCGAAGAAGGCCGACACGAGCGAGTAAATCGCGCCTTCCATTCCGAAGACGCGCACGAGCTGATTGCGTTTGAGACCAATCGCTCGGAGCATGCCGAGCTCGCTCTTGCGCTCGTCGGCGAGCATCACGAAGATGTTGACGAGCAGCAGGATTCCGGCGATGACGCTGAAGGACCCGATGCCGCTGAAGACCTGGGTGAACTGCGCCGAGATTGCCTTGGCCTCATCGAGTAGGTCTTGCTTCGCCTCAACGACTTCGACGCCAGGTAGCGCGCCGATGCGTTGGTCGAGGGCCTTGCTCACTGCGTCCGTGGTCTTGGCGCCGTCGAAGACGCCGCCGCTATTCGAGACCAGCACGAGCGACGCCGGCGGCTCACCGGCGGGGGCGAGCACGCTGCCACCCTGGCCCGAAGCGAGGAGTTTGGCGATCGTGCCGGGAGCCACGAACACACTGCGGCCACCAAACCCGGCGATGCCCTCGGTCGGCAGGATCTGCCGCACGATCATCTCGGTTTTGTTGGCGAAGGCGTAGATCACGATCTTCGTGCCGACGTCCTTAACGCCGATTTTCTTGGCCAGGGCCTTTGAGAGGATTGCTTCGTTGCCTGCGGGCGTGTTGCCCGCGTTCGCCATGCCGGTCGCGCCGAGATCGCCACCGAAGGCGCGCGCCTCATCGAAGTCGACTTCGTTCAGGCCGGCGAAGGGTTCGGCTCGGTTGTCGGAGCCGATGGTGGAAACGGACGCGCCAGCGCGGGTCAGCTTGAGCAGCCCATCGGTTCCGGGAACAGGGTTGGTCTTGAGCGACGTGAAGACGTCCGCGTTCTTGCCAAGGCCTATAGCGCGCACGATTTCATCGGTTGGGCCGAGTTCGGTCCGGGCTTGGTCGCGGAACGACGCGCCGAGTGTGTCCCCGACGATGAACGCGGCGGTGATGATCGCGGTGCCGAGCAGTGAACCCAGCATGACCAGCGCGGCTTCGCTGCGGCGACGGGTGACGTTGCGCAGCGCGAGGCGACGAATCGTCGGTCGCCGAATCGCGTCGACCAGGCTCACCAGCACAAAGATCGCGACAACGAACTGCATCTAGTTCGCCTTGACGGCGCGTTTGGTTCCGGTGCGCGTGCCGGGCTTGGCCACGCCGCCGAGCAGCGCCGCCGTGGAGCCGTCAGCCACCACGCGACCATCGGCCATGCGCACGAGGCGTCGAGCGCAGGCAGCGATGCCGTCGTCGTGGGTCACCACCAGAATGGTCTGACCGGCGGCGTTGACCTCTTGCAGGAGGTCAAGCACGGCGATCGCCATAGTGGAGTCGAGGTTCCCGGTGGGCTCGTCGGCCCACACGATGGCAGGTTGGGTGACCAACGCGCGGGCCACCGCCACGCGTTGCTGCTCGCCACCTGACAGCTCGTTCGGCTTGTGCTTGGGCCGATGCGAGAGACCGACCCGGTCGAGTATCGCCATCGACTTCTCGCGCGCCTCAGCGGACTTCGCGCCGCTCAGGAGAAGAGGGAGCTCCACATTCTCGACCGCTGAAAGCACCGGGATCAGGTTGAAGCTCTGGAAGATGAAGCCCATCCGACCGGCGCGGTGTTCGGTCCGCGGACCATCGGCCATCTTGTGAATGTCGGACCCGTCGATATGGACCGAACCTTCGTCGATGTCGTCGAGGCCACTCAGGCAATTGAGCAGGGTGGTCTTGCCCGAGCCCGAGGGGCCCATGACAGCGACGAACTCACCGGGCTGAATGCTGAGGTCGACGCCGTGTAGCGCTGGCACCTCCACCGCTCCGGTTCGGTAGATCTTGGTGACGCCCTTGGCGTCGACTATTGGCCCCATGGGTTGGGAGGCTATTCGGCCGTCACAACTTTGGCGCTTATTAAGCGCACGGGTGGACCGCCACGCGGCAGTGAGATCGTCAGGGTCTCTGGTCTTCGCAAGGCCCTCCGTGCGCATCTTTCGGAGGTGGGCCCACAAGCTGAACTGGGCGATCGGATGCAGTGCTGCGTTGACGTCTGCGTAGACGTCGGCGACCAACTCGACGGCGGTGGCCGTCTTGCGACGCGCGAGGGCGGCGCCGACCTTGCGCTCTCGCTCGAGCCGATGGTCGATGTAGAAGCGCAGGTACGTATCGGGGTCGTTCACCAGAGGGCCGTGCGCAGGCGCGATCGCGCGCACGCGCATCGCCCGCACCCGCTCGAGCGAGTCGATGTAGTGCTTCATGTCACCGTCGGGCGGCGATATCACCACGGTCGAGCCGGCCATTACGTGGTCGCCGGAGAACAGCAGATCCTCTTCTTCCAGGTACCAACACAGGTGGTTGCTCGCGTGCCCAGGCGTGTGAATCGCTCGCAGCGTGAAGTCGTCGTGGTCGACCACGTAGCCGTCGCGCGCGTCGAC
>JBKJQZ010000130.1:0-21234 GCA_046594835.1 Acidimicrobiales bacterium
ACCGGCGTTATCAAAGTCGGCGACGAGGAGTGGGAGATCAGCGGCCATGGCCTGCGCGACCACTCATGGGGCCCCCGCACCTGGCAGGCGCCCTTTTACTACCGCTGGCTCACCGCGAACTTCGGGCCCAAGCTCGGCTTCATGGCATCGCGGGTTGCCCGCCGCGACAGCGACGGCAGCCGCGCCGGGTTCCTCTGGGACGGCGAGACCAACAAGTTCATCAACGACGTCCGCATCGAGACCGAGTGGGACGAGCCCGACAAAATTCACCGTCACCTCACCCTCACGCTCACTTCGGGTGAGAAGGTCTTCAAGGTCAAGGGTGAGGTTATGAACCTCATCCCGCTTCGCAACCGTCGCGAGGGCATGGTTACGCGCATCTCTGAGGGCATGACCAAGTGGACCCTCGAAGACGGCACGGTTGGTTATGGCCTGAGCGAGTACCTCGACCAGATCATCGACGGCGCGCCAGTCGGCATCGCCGAATAGCCGGTCAGGAACGCCATGAGCATGGGCTTCGACGAGGCGACCTCGAAGCGGCTCGAAACTGCGTACATGGCCCCCGAAATCGTGCGTCGGCGCCAGCTCGCCCGGGCCGAACTAGGTGCGTCACCGGGGCACCGCGTTCTCGACGTTGGCTGCGGGCCGGGATTTTACGTGACCGAGCTGCTGGAGGAAGTTGGCCCGAGCGGATCAGTGGCGGGTGTCGACTCGAGCGCAGACATGCTCGCGATCGCGCGCGACCGCTGCGAAGGCAAAGGGTCCAGCGACTTCCACGAGGCCGACGCAACGCACCTACCTTTCGACATCGAGGAGTTCGACCGCGTCATCTCCGTGCAGGTCCTCGAGTACGTCGGCGACGTTGGTGTCGCGCTTGGCGAGATGTACCGGGTACTCAAGCCCGGAGGCCGCGTCGTCGTGTGGGACAGCGACTGGTCTTCGGTGGCATGGCACAGCGAGAACCCGGCCCGGATGCAGGCGATGCTCACGGCGTGGGGCGATCACCTCGTGGACCCCGGGCTCCCCCGCACGCTCGGCGCCCATCTCAGCCGCGCCGGCTTCGCAGAACTTCACCTGACCGCTCATAGCTTCGCCGCCACGAACGTGCGATCCGATGGCTTCGTCGGCGCGCTGTTGCCGTTGATCACCGCGTTTCTCCGCAACCATCGCGCCGTGAAGGCGCCCGAGCTGGACGCATGGCTGCAGGAGCAGAACGAACTCAGCGAGAGTGGGGCGTTCTTCTTCGCGCTAACGCAGTGCTGCTTCTCGGCGACGAAACCGCGTAACTAGCTCTTCGACGCGATCAGCTGTTCGCTGAGCTCCCACAGGGCTTCGGATTTCATGTCGTCCTGGGCCGCTGCGTTGGGCTGCACGATCTTGACCGGACCCCAGTTTCCGATCAGCGCGCGCTGAAGGTACGCCCCCGACTGGCTCTCGAGGCCGGGCTGGCTCGCGCTGTAGACCGACGGGCCCGCACCCGCCGCAGCTGAGATGTAGAACGGCGTGTACGAGATCACCCTGATGCCGGCCTGGATCAGCGGACTGCCGTCGCCCCCAAGCCCGAACTCGCTACGCACGCCACCAGGGTGCACGGCGAAGGACGAGACGTCGCTGCCCGCGGCCTTTTCACGCTTGGCCAGCTCACGCGCGAACAGGATGTTGGCGAGCTTTGACTTCGAGTAGGCGGTCATGCCGCGGTAGCCGTCCTGGTGGCCGAAATCGGCGAGCACGATGCCATTCGCACCACGGTGCGCGATCGAACCGACCGTCACTACGCGCGCGTTACCCGTCGTTCGGAGACGCTCGAGCAACAACGTGGTGAGGAGGAAGGTGCCGAGGTGGTTACCGCCCAGGGTCATCTCGAAGCCCTCTTGCGTGGTGCGCTGATCCGACAACAGCGCGCCGGCGTTGTTCACGAGCACGTCGAGGCGATCAAACTTGCCCAGCACCGACTCCGCGCAGTCGCGCACCGACGCAAAGGAACCAAGGTCCAGCCCGAACACCGGTACTTCGCGCACGCCAGACCGCTTAACGATCTCGGCCGAGGCCGCTGCGCCCTTTTCGATACTGCGACTCGTGATCGCGACGGTTGCGCCCTTCTGCGCGAGCTGCACCGCGGTTTGCTTGCCGATGCCTGTATTGCCACCGGTGACCAGTACGACCTTGCCGTCCATCTCTCCCATGGGCGCCAAGGGTAGGCCGCGCTAGAAAATCAGGCGTATTGGCAACGGATAGAAGAACGAAATGTGCGAGTAGATGGCCCCGGTCGTGACGATCGCGCCCGCCGTCGGAATGAAAACGCATAGCGCGAGACCCACGCGCAGGGGTGGGCGCGGCTTATTCACCAGGTACACCAAGCCAAACACCACGCCGGGCAGCACGTACACGGTCGAACGTGTTACGTCGTTGACCATTACCGCCGCCGCAATGCTTCCCGCGGTGAGCACCCCGGCGCCTACAACAAGCCAATCGCGGTCGCGAAGAGCGCTCCAGTACGCCGCTACGAGGATCACCCAGAGGCCTTCGAGCGACAACAGAATCGCTAGGGGCATCGCCGACCAGTATTCGAAAAGCACGGCGGGACCGAGTTCAGACTTACCCGTCGACAGGCCGTAATGCTCACCGAGGAACATGCGCAGCGCCACGTACGCAGCTAACGCCACTCCCACCGCGATGGTGCCGTCGCGCCGATTATGGCGCAGGTGAAAGAGCGCGACGACGCCAAGCGCGAGGATCGAACGTTCGTCGGTCCATAGTGCGACCGAACCCGCGGCGAAGACCGCGAGCGGATGGGGCACGCACAGCGCGAGTACGAGCGCCGACGCCGCGAGAGCGTCGAAGTAGGGCTGGGTGTCGAGAAACCACACCGCGCCCATGTAGGTAAACGCCAGCGCGAAGACGATCCCAAACGCCCACTTCCGCGTATAGCCAACGTGGTGAAACAGCCACGCGAGGCCGGCAAGCGTCGTGACGCCAAGCGCCCCTTGCAGTGCGTAATAGCCCACGACCGAGAGGTGGCCGAAGTGCACCAGCAACGGCGGCACCAACCGGAAGGCGAGCTTGGCTTCGTGGCTCGATTCACTTACCACCCGCAGCGGGGTGAGCGGATGGCGTCCCTGGCCAACGATGGTCGGGAAGAACGTCCGCTTGGCCTCAAGCGCCGGCGCCTGGCAAACAAACGACACGGCAACCGTGATCAGGGCGACCTTGACCGCCCACCATCGGCCCGCCAGCACTGCCTTCAGCGCTTGCCGCCTCGATCAACGACGTGGTTACCGAGCACCAACACATCCATGTCGGTGCGCGCGAAACAGTCGGTGGCTTCCGCGGGGCTGCACACGATGGGCTCGTTCTCGTTGAACGAGGTGTTGAGGACCATTGGTACTCCCGTGCGCTCACCAAAGGCCTTAATGAGGCCGTAATAGCGCGGATTCGTATCGGCGCTGACGGTCTGCACGCGCGCCGTGCCGTCCTCGTGCGTGACTGCGGGAATCTGGCCGAGCTTGTCGGCGCGCACCTTGAACGCCATGAGCATGTACGGCGATTCGTAGGCATCCTCGAACCAGTCGCCTGCGTGCTCGGCGAGCACGGACGGAGCGAAGGGACGGAACGGCTCGCGGTGCTTGATCCGCGCGTTGAGGATGTCTTTCATGTCTGGTCGTCGGGCGTCGCAAACGATCGACCGGTTGCCGAGCGCACGGGGACCAAGTTCGGCGCGGCCCTGGTACCAGCCGACCACGGCGCCTTCGGTCAGGCGTTCGGCTACATAGGCATAGAGCGCGGAGTCGTCATAACGCGTGGAGTTGCCGAGGAACCCGGCCTCCTTAAGTGCGTTGACGCAGGCCTGTTCGTCGTAGACCGGGCCGGTGTAGGCGTGGGTCATCGTCCACGTGCGCGGTTGGTCCAGTACGTGGTGCATCACGTACTGCGCCGCGCCGATGGCGGTGCCGCTGTCGTTGGCGGCGGGCTGCACCCAGATGTCTTCGAACGGTGTGTCGTGACGGACGAGGCCGTTGGCGAGCACGTTGAGGGCTACGCCGCCCGCCATGACCACGGCACGCTCAGGTACTTCGGCGTGGAGCCTCCGTAGGTATTCGAGCTCCACTTCTTCGAGCCGACGCTGTACCGACGCGGCCAGGTCCATGTCGCGCTGAGTGACTGCGCCTCGGTACTCGCGCGCGGGCCCAAACACGTCCGCGAGCTTGGAGGAGAACATCGGCCCGAGCACAGGCGTCCCCTCTGCCCATGTCATCGCCACGCCCTTGTCGTGATGGGTGAAGTAGTCGAGGTTCAGCTCGTAGCGCATGCCCGCGCCGAGGCGAACGACGTCTTGGAGCTGGGGCAGGAACGTGGGCTCGCCGTACGCCGCGAGACCCATCAGCTTGTACTCGTCGCCGAAAGTCGGCATGCCGAGGAACTGCGTGAAGGCCGTGTAGTACACGCCGAGGCTGTCGGGGAACGCGACCACGCCCCGTACGTCGAGCTTGCCGCCCTCGCCCCGGCCCCACGCCGAACTGCAGAAGTCGCCCATGCCGTCGAGCGTCACGCACGCCGCGGTCTCGTACGGCGACGCACACAACGCGCTCGCCATGTGGGCGCGGTGGTGCTCGACGCGGTGGAACTTCAGCTTCAGCTGCTTCGCGCTGGCCAGGCCTGTTGCCGCCGCGAGCGCGTCGCGAGCGTCGAGGATCTTGCCGGTGTTCTGCGCCCTCGCCGTAATCGAAGACCGGCTCGGCCGGTGCCGCAGCGTCCAGGCGATCTTCCTCGGCAGGTGTGCAAACGGATTGCGGCTGATCGCCGCGTGCGCAACGTCGTCGATCGTCGCGCCGACCTCGTCCAAACACCAGCGCACCGACGCTCCCGGAAACCCCGCTTGATGCTTCTGGCGCGTGAAGCGTTCTTCTTCGACCGCGGCGATGAGTTCGCCGTCGACAAAGATCGCGGCCGATGCGTCGCCGTGATAGGCGTTGATTCCAAGGGTGATCATGGGCACGAAGCGGTTGGTCCAGGAAAGGACAACCGCTGCCTACGCTACGGCACGTGCGCGTCCTGCTCTGTGTCCCCGCGTACGCACCGGCCCGCGAGTACGGCGGACCCATCACCAAGATCGGCCTTCTCGCGCCCGCATTGCAGCAGGTTGGTGTCGAAGTGGAGATCCTTACGGCCAACTTCGGCGCGGAGGGCGCAGCGGTGGAGCCCGGCAGGCGAGCCGTTGACGGCGTGTCCGTTACCTACCTGCGGCGCTACGCGTCACGGGGCTTTGTAAGCATCGCCCCCGGGGCGGGCCCGGTCCTCCGCAACGGTTTCGATCTGGTGCATTGTTTCGGACTGCGCGACGGCCTCACCACCAGCGCGGCGATCGCGGCACGCCGCGCGAAGGTGCCGATGGCGCTCGAGCCCATGGGCATGGCTATCCCCCGTATCCGATCGACGCGACTCAAGACGGTGTTCGATCGCACCTTTCGCTCGGTCACCAACAGCGCCACGGTCACGATCGCGACCAGCGCGATCGAAGCCAGCGAGCTGCGGGCCCTGGAGTATCCGAACGTAGTTACACGCCTAAATCCGATCGCGGCTTCGCCCCTCGACGGTCCGCGCGCGCGGCCGATCTACGACCTTTGTTACGTCGGGCGTTTGCACACCAAGAAGCGGCTCGGCGACATCGTGGCCGCGCTCGCGGCGCACCCAGACTGGACGGCGATCGTGGCAGGACCCGACGAGGACGGGTCGCGTTCCCGACTACTTGACGCCGCGCGGGCTGCGGGGGTCGAGAACCGCCTCGAGCTACGCGGCTGGGTCGAGGCGGTCGAGAAGCGCGCCATCATCCGATCCTCAAAGGTGTTCGTACTGCCGTCGGCCACCGAGAACTTCGGCAACGCTGCGGCGGAAGCAATCGCCCTAGGCACGCCTGCGGTCGTGACCGACGCGTGCGGGGTGGCGGAGATCGTCGCGGCGACCGGTGCAGGCGCGGTCGCCTCGGTGGACACCGCCGCGGTCATCAAGGCCATTGAACTGGTGCTGAGCACCGAGCGCCGGGTAGTGGCGCGAGATGCGCTCGCCCCGTACTTGCCCGCGACGATCGCAAACCAGCAGCGAAAGATTTACGAGGCGGCGCTCGCCTAAGCGAGGGACGCGAGCCTGGCCACGACCTGCGTGAACTGGTCGACGCGTCGGTAGCGGTCCTTCGCCACGAGCGCGTTGGCGCCAAGTCTTGCCCGGCGTTCGGGGTCCGCCGCGAGGTCGCGTAGCGCCGCAGCGAATTCAACACCATCGTCATCGGGCGACACCACGACGCCGCAATCGAGTTCGGTGATCAGCCGAGCTGGTTCGGTGGTGCCGTCAGCGATCACAACGATCGGCTTGCCACAGCCAAACAGCTCGTAGGTCTTGGACGGCACCGAGTAGCCCTCGGCGCCACGACGCACCATCGTGAGCAGCACGTCCGCGCGCAGCAGACGCGCCTTGTACTCGTCCCAGGGCAAACGAGCCTCGATGCGCACATGGGAACCTTCGTCGAGGCCACGCACGCGGTCAGCGTCAACCCCGTCGCCGAGCAACACCACCTGCGCAACGTCTGCGGCGCGTCGTGCGCCACCCACCAACGCCTCCCACGCGCCCCGCATGCCGATCTCACCGGCGTGCAACGCGACGAACGCGTCGCTCGGCGCGCCGATGTCCTCAGGCACGGCTTCGCGGGACCAGTCGACCGCGGACCCGTTCGCGATCACGGCGATGCGCGCTGACGCTACGCCTGCCTCGATAAGGCGGTCCTGCATGTCGCGACCAATCGCGATCACACAGTCGCATCGGCGCATCGCCAGGCGATGCAGCCACGACCACGCGCGGACGGGCGCCGAGGGCGCGAGGCGGCCGATCCCCACCATGAACTCGGGGTGATAATCCTGCAACCAATACACAACCGGCTTGCGGCGCAGCTTGGCAACGACCACGGCCCCCATAACCGCAATCGGCGGGTCGGTCATCACGAGGATGGCGTCGCAGCGCTGGAACAGGCCGACGATCGTGGACAGCACCGCGAAGCTGACGTAATTGCGGGCCCGATCGGAGAGCCGTTCCCGGCCGCGCGTTGTGGAGCGCACCATCACGCCGGACTTGGTTCCACGCCACAACTGCCCCGGCTTCCACGCAACGCTCGCCGCGGGACGGTACGACGGGTTCCCTTGCATGGTCGTTATGGCAACGCCCTGGCCCGTCGCGGTGGCTACGAACGCATCGAGCAACGCGGCGGTTGCCGACGTATCGGGCGGGAAGTATTGGTTCCACGCGAGGACGCGCAGCGGTGGCGAAGCTTTCATCGAGCGTCGAGTGTCCCAAATCTCAGGCACATATGGGTAGATTGCGCGCATGTGCGGTATCGCGGGGGCGGTGGGCGACGTTGCGCGCGCTCCCGATTCTCTTGGGCGCGTCCGCGCGATGGTCGCAGCGATCGATCATCGCGGCCCCGACGCCAACGGCGTCGTTGCCTTATCCGGCCCCCGCGGGCCCGAAGTGGTCCTTGGCGCCGTACGCCTACGCATCATCGACCTCGCACCCGCGGCCGACCAGCCGATGGCGAACGCCGAGTCCGACGTATGGACCGTCTTCAACGGAGAGATCTACAACTTCCGGGAACTGCGAGCGACGCTCGAGGCGGCAGGCTTCACGTTCAAATCGAGCAGCGACACCGAAGTGCTCGTCAACCTCTATCGCTACCTCGACGGCGACGTCGACGCGATCGCGCGACGCCTACGTGGCATGTTTGCCTTCGCAATCTTCGACACCACCACGGGACGTCTGGTTGCGGCCCGCGATCGCCTCGGCATCAAGCCCTTTGCGTGGACAAGATCCCCCCACGGTCTCGCGTTTTGTTCCGAGCAGCGAGCGCTCGCTCGCGCCGGGTTTGTTACCGGGGCGCCGAACCTCGACGCGTTGGGCGGCTACCTCGTCAAGGGCGTGGCCGCGAACGGCCAGAGCATCCTCGAAGGCGTGCGCCATCTGACACCGGGCCACGCGCTCACCTGGCACGACGGGAACCTCACAGAGTCGACGTGGTGGGAGCCGCGGGTCACGAGCCGCACCACGTTGGTGTCAGAAGAGCTTGCGCAGAGAGAACTCGACGATGTCGCGCCGGATGCGGTCCGCCGTCATCTCGTGGCTGACCGGACCGTAGGTGTGTTTCTCTCCTCGGGCACCGACTCACAAGCTGTAGCCGCCCTCGCGGCGCGCGACGGCGCCATCAAATCACTAACGGTCACCTTCCCCGAGGAGCCCGATCTCGACGAGGCTGGTCCCGCGCGTGACGCCGCGCAGCGCTTTGGTCTCGACCACAGCGAGGTTCCGGTGACCGCGCGCGATGCACTCGACGCGTTCCCGCGCGCGCTCGCCTCCTTCGACTCCCCCACCGCCGACGGCTTCAACACCTGGTTGATCTCGCGGGCGGCCAAGGACGCCGGGCTCGTGGTGGTGTTGTCTGGTCTCGGAGGCGACGAGCTGTTTGCCGGCTACCGCACATTCCAGACCGTGCCGCAGCTGCGACAGGTCCTGCGCGTGGTGAACCGGGTACCGGCCACCGGTCGTTCGATACTGGCTGCTGCGGGCGCCCGTTACGCGGTCACTCGTCCGTGGGTGCGAGCGCTCGACGGAGGGCGCGGGCTCAGCGACGCTTATCACCTCACCCGGCGGCTCTTCGCCCGTTCGGAGATCGAAGGCCTCGGGTTGCACGAGCCGGCGCTGCAAGAAGTCCCCGATTTCTCCGACCCCACCGATGGCATCACGCTGCTCGAGCTGCAGTCCTACCTGCGAGACCAACTCCTCCCCGATAGCGACACCACGTCGATGTCGCACTCGATCGAGTTGCGGGTGCCGCTGCTCGATGACGACATGGTTTCGGTCGCGCTCGCGCTTCCGGCGCGCATGCGCAAGAACGGCAAACAACTCCTAGCCACTAGCGCGGGCCTCGGCGAACGTCCTCCAAAGCGGCCGTTTGCGCTGCCTATGCAGCAGTGGGCCACGACCTCGCTGCGCGACATCACGCGCGACGCGCTACTCGACGACTCGCTTCCCTTCGCCGATGTGCTGCCTGCAACCTTTCGTCGTCAGCTGTGGGAGGACACGAAGGCCAACCGCGTCCAGTGGGCCAAGCCATGGTCGGTTGCGGTGCTGCGACTGTGGCCGCAGGCCAACGGCTTTGACTGGTAGGCGCTAGCCAGCAGCTACGGGCGAAACGCCGCGGAGCGTCGAGGGGTCCTGCGCCAGGAACCACTCGTAGGTGTCGCGCACGCCCTGCTCGAAGGCGATTCTGGCCGTCCAGCCCAGGTCGTTGAGCTTCGACACGTCGAGCACCTTCCGAGGCGTGCCGTCGGGCTTGGACGTATCGAAGGACAGCTCGGCCTCGGGGTAGACGATGCTCCGTATCGTGTGCGCGAGGTGCGCGATCGTGACGTCCTGGCCCGTGCCGACGTTGATGTGGCCAGCGTCGTCGTAGCTGTCCATCAAGAACAGGCAGGCGTCGGCGAGGTCGTCGACGTGGAGGAACTCGCGAAGCGGCGTCCCTGTGCCCCAGATCTCGACGGACTCGTCGCCGTTGAGCTTGGCGTCGTGGAACCTGCGAATGAACGCAGGCAACACATGGCTAGACGTGAGGTCGAAGTTGTCGTTGGGCCCGTACAGGTTCGTTGGCATCGCCGAGATGAAGTTGCAGCCGTACTGGGATCGGTACGAGTCGCACAGCTTGATGCCGGTGATCTTGGCCAACGCGTAGCTCTCGTTGGTGGGCTCGAGCCGACTGGTGAGGAGTTGGTCCTCGGTGATCGGCTGGTTCGCCTCGCGGGGATAAATGCATGAACTGCCGAGGTACAGCAGCTTGGTGACGCCGAACAGATGCGCCGCATGGACCACCGTGGCGTGAATCATCATGTTGTCGTAAAGGAACTCGGCGGGACGCGTTGAGTTCGCCATGATGCCGCCGACGGTCCCCGCGACGAGATACACGTACTCGGGCTGGTTGGCTTGGAACCAGTAGTGCACCGCCGCTTGGTCGCGAAGGTCGACCTGCTGACGCGTCGCGGTGAGCAGATTCGTAAAGCCTGCTTCACGCAGTTTGCGCATGACGGCCGAGCCGACAAGGCCGCCGTGACCGGCAACATAAATACGGGCGTCGGCAGGCACCTTCACGTGCGGAAGTCTACGAACTGTTTGCAGACGCTGGGTTCAGAACGTCCTGCTACTCGTCGACGACGACGGTCTCGAAACGCTGCAGCAGGTCGCGCACTTCGGCGGCGCGGAAGCGGCGGTGTCCGCCGAGCGTGCGCAGCGCGTTGAGCTTGCCTGAGCGCGCCCAACGAGTGACCGTCTTTGGGCTTACGCGAAACAGCGTCGCGACCTCAGCAGGCGTGAGAAGTTCGGATTCAACCTGAATGGTCATTTTGGCAGCCTTTCGTATCTCCCTACCAAGACAACGAACCGCCGTCCGAATTCTGGCGAAATTGTCCGAATTCGTCCCCTACGCAGGAGAAACGGGTGAAAGTTGCCCTTAGACCGCTGTCCAGCCCCCGTCGACGCAAAGGGTGTGCCCAGTCACGTAGCTGGACGCATCGCTGGCGAGGAACAACACGGCTCCGTCGAGTTCCCGCTCGTTACCCGGCCGGCCCATGGGTGTCTTGCGCTTCACCCAGTTCATTGCCTTTTCGTCAGCAAACATTTCGGCGGTCATCTCCGACGCAAACCACCCGGGCGCGATGGCATTGACCCGTACGCCCTTGCGCGCCCACTGCGCCGCCAGCTCACGCGTGAGTTGGATCACCGCGCCTTTGGTGGGGGCATATGACGTCTGCGGGATTTGGCCCGAGCCCACGATGCCAAGGATCGACCCAATGTTGATGATCGAACCGCTGCCGGCGTCGAGCATGTGGCGGCCCGCCTTCTGGCACAGCACAAAGACCCCGGTGAAGTTGACCGCCACGGTCTCGCGGAAGTTCTCGAGCGACTCGTGCTCGGCGGGCATCGGGGTCCCGATGCCCGCGTTGTTGATCACAACGTCGATCCGGCCGAACTGCGTCATGGTCGCGTCGACGAGCTGTTCGATGTCGTCGTCGATGCCAACGTCGCAGGCGACGGCCAACGCGCCGGGCAGTTCCGCAGCGAGCGCCTGCAGCCGATCGAGGCGACGCGCCGCGAGAACGACGTTTGCGCCGGCGCCGTGCAGCGTGCGCGCCATGCGCGCGCCGAGGCCCGAAGACGCGCCGGTGACGATCGCAGTACGGCCGTCGAGACGGAAGAGTTCGTTGAGAGAGTCAGCCACGGTCTGACGCTATGACCGCCGCGGCCACAGCCATGACACCGGCGAGGTCGGGCGCCGCGGGCAGGTCGCGCCCCAGCGCTTGCATCACGATCGCGCCGACCGCCATCAGTTCCAGCGCCAAGGTCATGGCATCGGGACCGACGCCCGCGGGCACGCCGCGATCGCGCACGACCTTTTCGATCTCGGCTTCGGCTTCTTTCAATGCGGCGCTGACCGCGGCTGCAGCCCCCGCATCGCGCGGCGCCATCGCGAGCAAATCGAGGAAGAGCCGATGCTGGGTCTCGCATCCGGCCGCGAGCGCCGCGGTCAGCATGTCGGACTTGTTGTCGAAGTTGCCGTAGATCGCACCAGTTGTGACTCCAGCGCGGCGCGCAACTTCCGCGACACGCGTCCCTTCGTAGCCCTTCTCGAGAAACACCTCGGTCGCCGCCTCGAGCAGACGCTGCCTCGTGGAGTCTTCAGGTCGCGCCGAACCGATGCGCAGTGGGTCGGTCACCCACCCTGCTTACCAATTTTCTATGAGGGCGTGCCCGCCCACGCCCGGATCATTGGAGGGACGCTTTGCGCTATAAGCGCGAGGAATTCTTCGTCGCGCTCGACGGGTTCGGACTCGACCCAGTGCGTCACCGCCGCGATCCCAAAGCTGAGCAGCGTCTCGGATGCCCACTCGAGTCGCGACGCAGGCACGCCTGCGTTAGTAAGCAGCGTGCGCACGAACAACACCGCAGGCGACCGGAAACCGTCCGCGTGCGCGGCGAATTGCGGCTCGCGCGCGGCGTGTTGCCACAAGACGGTGAAGCCTTTGCGATCGGACCGGGCGACGGTAAGGAGCGCTCGCACTGCGGCGTAGCCCGGCGTGGCGCTCGAGGCGTGGAGCGCGTCCACAAGCATCGTCGCCGTCTCGCTCACCACAACTTCATAGAGCGCCTCTTTTGATTCGAAGTGGCGGTAGACGATCAATCGACTCACGCCGGCCGCGGCCGCGACGTCGTCCATAGACGTGGCCGCAAACCCGCGCGCGGCGAACGCGTCCTTCGCCGCCTCGATGAGCGCGACGCGTCGCTCGGGGGCAGGAAGTAGCCGTCGGGGGTTGCTCGCCACACCAGGAGTGTATACGCTGCTGTATACACCTGTCTGGGAGGGATTCAAAGTGCAACTGGAGTGGACCGAAGCCGAGCTTCTGGAAACACATGCCGTTGAAGAGCCGTTGTTTGCCGGAGGCGTCAAGTGCCACGGCGGGTTCGAAGCCGACGGCGAGTACGTGTCGCCGCGCACCAAGAACCGTTCGACCGCGATCATCAACTGGAAGGCCGAGCACGCCGCCAACTTCGGCACCGAACTGCTCGACATTGGTCTTGACCAGTGGCCCGCGCACTACCCCAACGTCGCGCAGGCGAAGTTCCTCCTCCAGAACGGCGTGACCGAGCCGATGGTCTCCACGCTCACTCGCGTCGGCACCGTGGAGGGCTTCGGCGCGTTCCTCCGCTACTCGCCCATTCCCGATCTGCAATCCAACTTCGTCGAGCCGATCACGGGTACTGCGATGGCGCACCTCGGCGGCGGCCTGTTCGAAGCGCACGCGCGCGATGAGGCCGGCTTCGAGAGCGACGACGGGTTCGAGGGTGGGCACAAGCAGATGTGGTTCGCCGCGCGCGACGTCGCCTTCGAGAATCCCGTCACCGACGACCAGGTCGACGTCATGCTCGCCCGCATGGGCATCGGCCCAGGTGCGAACCCGCAGCAGAAGAGCAGCGGCATCCTCTCGCAGCTCAACGCCGATCAGATGCTTCCCGACATAGACGCGTCGCTCGAGTCGCTCATCCAGCGCATGACCTCACTGCTGCTCATCGAGATCAGCGCGTTCCACATCTTCGCCTTCGCCGAAGAAGTGCTGGCCGACGGCGAGCTCACCGCGGGCGACGGCCTCGCCTCGAAGCTCGTCTCCTACATCCGCGCCGATGAAACGCCGCACGTCGAGTACCTCAAGACGACCCTCACTGAGATGCGGGACCGCACCTTCATTGGCAAGAGCGGCAAGCCGCACAAGGGCATCGATGTCGTCGGCCCAATCTGGGACCGCGCCGTCAGCACTTCACTCGGCGCGGGACGGCAAGCCAACCTGCAGACGCAGTACAACGAGCTCAAACACGCGCTCTCGACTCGCAAGGACGCGAGCGAACTCCTCGACGGCTACCACGCGCTCGGCGACCTCGTCCCCGACGACAACGAACAGTTCGTCCCCTCCACCCCGACGTACTAGGCCGCACCGCCCCCCCGACTTTTTCTGCAATGCGCAGGACTGTCCTGGGGGATGCACACGGGTTGGGTTCAGAACAGGGTGTTGGCCACGTGGCCGTCTTTGAGCGCGTCGTAGTCGACCTCGACCCAACCGAGGCCTCGCTCGGCCGCCAGCACGCGCGCCTGGGGGCTGACGCGCTGCGCGGCGAAGACGCCGCGTAGGGGTTGCAGACGGGCGTCCTTGGCCAAAAGTTCGATGTAGCGCGCGAGCTGTTCGACGCCGTCGATCTCGCCACGACGCTTGACCTCGACCACGACGGTCGTGCCGTCAGCGTGCTTGAACATGAGGTCGACAGGGCCGATCGGCGTCGGGAACTCGCGACGCACGAATTCGAGGTTCTCTTCGATGCATGCCGGCGTTGCGGCGATCAGGTCGCGCAACGCATGCTCAACGCCGTCCTTGACGAGGCCGGGGCCGACCGCCATGTCGTGTGCGCTATCGGAGAAGACCTCCTCGAAGTCGATGATGAGCGTCTCACCCTTGGAGTTGGTCACCACCCACTGCGCCTCGGATTCCTGCACGTGGTTGGGCGCCGTCATCCAGTTGAGCGGCTTGTAGGCGCCCGCGTCCGCGTGGACTGCGACGCATCCGTCGGCCTTCACCATCACCAAACGCACGCCCGAAGGCAGCGTGGCGGCCAGCCGTCCCGCGTAGGTGACGGTGCACTGCGCGACGACGAGGCGCACTAGAAGAGGTCAAGGACGAGTTCGGGCGGACGGCCGACGACAGCCTTGCCTTCGCTCGTAATCACGATCGGGCGTTCGATCAGCTTCGGGTTAGCCACCATCGCGTCGAGAACGGCGTCGCCGGATGCCCCCTTGAGGGCTTTTGCCTCGGCCTCGGCGCCGCGCAGTATCGCGCTTGGCTCGGCGTCGCCCATCATCTTCAGGACGGACTCAAGTTCGGCCCGCGAAGGTGGGTTCTTGATGTAGTCGCGGGTCTCGAAGTCGACGCCGCGCACCGTTAACAAGTCGCACGCGCCCCGACTCTTGGAACAATTCCGGTTGTGCCAGACGATGGCGGTCGGCTGTTCAGGCATGGGTCGAATCTAGGCTCTCCCCGCGCCGCCCCCGTAGCCCAATCGGCAGAGGCAGGAGACTTAAAATCTTCCAAGTGCGAGTTCAAGTCTCGCCGGGGGCACGACCGAACTCGTACTGGGCACGCACAGCTGTCGTTTCTGACACCTGGGCGTGTCCAGTTCGGTTATGGCGGTGTGTCCGTTTACGATGCCAACGCTGTGAACGACGCCTTTCTGCGTGCATGCCGCCGCCAACCCTCTGATCGCATTCCCGTGTGGTTCATGCGCCAGGCCGGCCGCTGCCTCCCCGAGTACCGAGCCATCCGCAAAGAACACGAGATGTTCGACGTGATGCACAGCGCCGAACTCACCGCGCTGGTCACCACCCAACCGCTCGACCGCTTCGGCGTCGACGCTGCGGTGATCTTCTCCGACATCGTGGCGCCGCTCCAGGCGGCGGGTGTCGATGTGAAGCTTGTCGCTGATGTTGGCCCGGTGTTCGCGAACCCGATCCGCACCGCGGCAGACGTGGCCGCTCTCCCACGTCTCGCCGACCCGTCGTCGTCGATGAAGGGACTCCTCGGCGGCATCGCCCAGGTTGCGAGCACCGACCGCGTACCGGTGATCGGGTTTTGCGGCGGACCCTTCACGCTGGCCAGCTATTTGGTGGAGGGCGGCCCGTCGCGTGACTACGCCAAGACCAAGGCGCTCATGCATGGCTCGCCCGACGTGTGGGACGCGCTGATGGACGTCCTCGCCGACATCGCCGCGACGAGCCTGCTGGCTCAGATCGACGCTGGCGCGTCCGCGATTCAGATCTTCGACAGCTGGGTCGGCGCGCTCGACCCCGACACCTACCGCCGCTACGCCATGCCCGCGACCGAGGCGGTACTCAATCGCGTCAAGGAACGCGACGTGCCCCGCATCATGTTCGGGGTATCGACGGGCGAGCTGCTCACCCTGTTCGCGGAAGCCGGGGCCGACGTGGTCGGTGTGGACTGGCGTGTGCCGCTCGACCTCGCTCGCGCTCGGCTCGGCCCCGACATCGCCGTCCAAGGCAACCTCGACCCGGCGGTATGTCTTGCGGGTTGGCCCGCAGTGCAATCGGCTGCGCAACGCGTGCTCGACGCCGCAGGCTCGACGCCCGGCCACGTGTTCAACCTCGGGTGGGGCGTCATGCCCGCGACCGATCCGGAAGTGCTCACGAAACTGGTCGACTGGGTACACCACCAACCTCCCCCCACCGATGCCCCATGAGCGGGCCTATCGGCGTCATCGTTCTTGCACACGGCACGCCATCGCGTCCCGAGGAGATCGAGGCCTTCTACACCCGCATCCGCCGCGGTCGTCCTCCGACCGAGGAAGAACTCGCGGAACTTGCGCGCCGCTACGAAGCGATCGGCGGCTTGTCGCCGTTCGCGTCGCGCACCACCGCGCAGGTGGCAGGCATTGAGGCGATACTCGACTCGGAGAGGTTCGTCGTGCGGCTCGGCCAGAAGTACGCCGATCCCGAGATCCCGGCTGCGGTCGAAGAGCTGCTCGCGGCCGGCGTGGAGCGCATCATCGGTGTGGTACTCGCCCCGCACTACGCGGCCGCGAGCGTCGGCGACTACGCCGCACGGGCGCGCACTGCGATCGACGGGCGAGTCCCCATCGACGTGATCGCCGGGTGGCACGCCGAGCCTGCCCTCATCGAACTTCTCGCCGCCCGCGTACGCGAGGTGTGGCTCGACGACGCGTTGCTGGTGGTCACGGCCCACAGCCTTCCACTCGCCGCGCTCGGCGACGACACGACCTACGGCGACGCCCTCGAAGAGACGGCCCGCCTCGTGGCCCGCAAGGCGGAGATCACCAACTACGGCGTGGCGTGGCAGAGCGCGGGCGCATCGGGCGGCCGCTGGCTCGACCCGTCGCTGCTCGACGTCATGCGCGAGGAAGCGGGCGCCGGCACCAACGCAGTTGTGGTGTGCGCGGCGGGGTTTGTGTCTGAGCACCTCGAGATCAAGTACGACCTCGACCTCGAAGCGGCCGGCCTCGCAACCGAGCTCGGCATCGGGTTCGCCCGCACGCGCTCGCTCGACGACGAGCCCGGGTTCTGCGCACTGATCGCCGATTTGGTGACCCGCGTCGCCAACGGCGCGCACGACGCACCTCCACTAGTTCCGTGACCGCCCGCCCACGTGTGGCGGTCGTTGGCGGCGGCATCGCGGGCCTGGCAGCCGCGCTCGACCTCGCGGACAAGGCCGACGTCGACGTGTTCGAAGCATCAGACCGCTTCGGTGGACCAGTGCGCACGGTTGACTTCGCCGGCTCCCGCGTCGAAGCCGGACCGGACTCCTTCCTCGCCCGTCGCCCCGAGATGATCGACCTCGCGCAGCGTCTCGGGCTGCGCGACGCGCTGGTCGCGCCCACTGCGGGCGACGCCGGCATCTGGTCGCGGGGCAAGGTGCGCACTATGCCCAAGGGCCTGGTGCTCGGTGTGCCGCGCGAACTTCGAGGCCTAGCCCGCTCGGGCATCGTGAGTCGCGTTGGAGTCGCGCGCGCCGCGCTCGACCGTGTGCTGCCGACCACCAAGGTGGGCGACGACATTGCGATGGGCGAACTGGTTCAACGGCGCTTCGGACGAGAGGTGCAAGAGCGACTCGTCGATGCGTTGATGGGCGGCGTACACGCGGGACGCAGTGATCTGCTCAGCAGCGCCGTGGCCGCGCCGCAACTGCTCGCCGCCGCTCGCAAGGGCGGCAGTCTGATGCGGGCGTTGCCGGTTGCACCGCCGAGTACCGACCCCGTATTCCTCACCGTGGCGAACGGGCTCGGCGATCTCATCGACGCGGCCACGGATCACCTCTTGTCGGCCGGCGCCGTCCTGCGTCCGAGCACGCCAGTGGTCGAGCTACGCGTGGTCGGCGCGGGCTGGCGGGTCAACGGCGAGTCGTTTGATGCCGTGGTGCTCGCCACCCACGCGCCGATCACCGCCCGCCTGCTCGAAGCCACCAGCCCCGAAGCCGTGAGCGCGCTGTCGAGCCTCACCTACTCGTCGGTCGTGCTCACCCTGATGGCGTATCCGTCGAGCGCGCTGGCCAAGCCGTTCCACCTGAGCGGCTACCTCGTGCCGCGGCCCGAGCGAAAGCTCACCAGTGCGATTTCGTGGTGGAACACCAAGTGGTCCCAACGCGCCCCCGTCGACACGCAGATCGTGCGCGTATCGACGGGTCGGGTGGACGACCTGCGTCACCGCAATCTGTCCGACGACGAACTCGTCGCCCGACTGCACCGCGAACTCGTGGACGCAGTCGGTCTTCGCGCCGACGCGCCGACCGCGGCCCGAGTCAACCGCTACGAGGACGCGCTACCGCAGTTCAAGGCGAACCACCTCACGAAGGTTGCGGCCCGCTCCCACGATGCCGCCGCCAAGGTGAAGGCGCCACTGGCGCTCGCAGGCGCCGCCTACGAAGGCCTCGGCCTACCCGCGTGCGTGGCCTCGGGCCGCACCGCTGCGGCGACGCTCCTCAGCCGCTTCGCCTAGCGAAGTCGCTTAGCGCGCCAGGCGCACCAAGACCTCGTCGATCGGGGCCACGAGGCCGGTGACGAACGGGCCGAACTCGGCGTACTTGGCCGACGCCTCGTCGAAGCGCATCGTGTAAACGACCTCCTTGAGGTCGTCGGGGTGCACGGCGAAGAGGCTGACGCCCCACTCCCAGTCGTCCAGACCGGTCGAGCCGGTGATGACCTGCAGCACGCGACCAGCAAAGGCACGACCGGACTTGCCGTGGCCCATCATCTGCTCTTTGCGATCCTCGAAGGGCAGCGTGAACCAGTTCTCGACCTCACCCCGCCTCTTCGACATCGGGTAAAAGCAAAACGCGTTCTTGCCTTCAGGCGGGAGCTGGGGGTACAGCCGAGCCTGCTTCATCTCCTCGGGCACACCAGCCGCGTACTCAGAAATTTCCGTGAGCGACGTGTAGGACCACTCGATCGCCAATCCGGCGCGCTGCAGGTCGGTCTGGAACTGCTGGAGGCGCCATAGGTCGGGTCCAAGCACCATGAAGCCCACCTCGGCCTTGTGGCCGAGAACGACAAAGGGAATCACTTGGTAGTCGTCGGCCTCGGCTGATTTCGCAGCCGCAGTAGCGGCCTCAGCGTCGAAGTCGGGACCGAGGGTGCAGAACAGATGCAGCACACCCCAGCCGGTCGAAGGGACTAGCGGTTCAGGCACGCTGCGAGCTTACGAGCCGCATCCGCCGCTTCCGAACCCGACAGCCGGTTGGCCACGACTACGCCGTCGATCATGTCTTGCACCACCACGTCGGCGCCTCGGGGCCCGCGCCGCACGGCCACGAGCGCACGATCGCCCGCGAGCCACCGGATCGTGCGATTGGCCGTTGGCAGACGGGGCGGGCTGACGAACGACGGCGCCTGCATGCCTGCCGCTGCGGCGGCCGCGTTGAGGCGGCGCACCGTGTCGGCAAAGGCAGGCGGGCTAAGTGGATCCACGAGGGCATGGTGCCAGAAGGGTGTAATAACCATTCATGGACGACCTCGAGGACCTCACCCCTGCCGATCCGGCTCCCGCGCCAGCCGAAGGAATCGATGCGTTCAGCCGTCTTTTTGCCTCTGCGGCGCTCGGCCTCGCCGGTCTCGCGCTCACTGAAGTCTTCGGCACGATCGCGGTTGGTCTCGCCGTTACCACCGATCGCCTTAACTTCTTCCACCGCCAGGGCTACGCGTTCCTGACCCAGCTTGAGAAGTCGCCCGTGTCGCTCGTGTTAGTGGTCGCGACGGTCTTCGCCGCCCTGGTCACGGTTCGCCCGCAGGCCGACGGCCGCAGCGCTCGCCTCGCCACCATCGCGCTGTGGGCCATCGTCGGATCGGCAGCGTTGGTCGGCGTTGGATCAGTGCTGGGTGTCCTCGCCCGCTTCCGCGTCGCCGAGCTTGCGTCGTCACAGCCGATCGACTCCATCACGCGTCGCGTCCTGTTCACCTTCATCGTGCGCAACTTCGGCGCCGCCGTCCTGGCGCTCCTCCTCGCGACGGGGACGCTGTTCGGGCCGCGCGCGAAGCGCGTCGCCATTGACTGAACTCAACCCCGCCCAGCTCGCGGTCCAGCGCGGCCTGCTCGACGTCGGCGGCCTGCGTCCGCTGATCAATCACGAAGAGGCGGCCGAGTTACGCGCCGGCTTCGAGCAGCGCGTGCAGTGGGCGCTCAACGCGTTACAGACCGCGGGACAGAAGTTGTTCATCAGCAAAGGCATGATCACCACGATCCACTCGTGCGAGACGCGCTGGCGTGACGGCAACGCTTTTGCGTGGAACACGGCCACCGCCACGGGCTCGGTGGCCCACAAGGCAACCGAACTGCTACTTCTTGGCCGACTCGGCGGCTACCCATCCGAAGCAGTCGAGGGCGTCATGGTCGAACTCGTCGGCGCCGGCGGCTCGCTCGGCGCGTTCCTCGAGGAGGCGATGCCCACGGAGTTGGCATCAGTTCGCTCCGGCGCGATCACGGCGACCACGACGATGATCGATGGGTTTCCACCGATCGGTCGAGCCTGGAACGGACGAGCCGAACAGTCCTTCGGCTTCACGCTCGGCGGCGACACGATCATGCTCAGCGCCCGACCCGACCTCGCCTTCGGCCGCCCCAGCGGCCCCGACGCCCGCAGCCTCCTGATTGACTTCAAGACCGGCAGACCGAGCCCGGCCCATACCGACGACCTTCGCTTCTACGCCCTTGTGTTCACGCTGCGCTTCGGCGTGCCACCTTGGCGCGTCGCCACGTTTTACGCCAACGACGGTACGTGGCACACCGAAGACGTCGACCGCGACGTGCTCGACGCGGCGGCGCGCCGGACCACGGACGCGATCTTGAAGGCAGCGGAGATGCACACCTCGGACCGCCCCCCGGGACTAACCCCCGGTATGCACTGCCGATGGTGTGCCCTTAAGGAAACCTGTCTAGGGGCCGCGCAATACAACGCACAGGCCGTCACTGTGGACGACCTCGGCTTCGGGGATGACGAGGCGTTCTAAGTAACCTTGGGGCATGGCAACCAAGCGTGTAGCTGAACGCTCCACGGGCGCCCTCGTGCACCTGCCCCGAACTTCGGACGAACCGGCAACGCCACTGCCCGACCCGCGCCTGAGCGACGTCGACGAGTGGGGCCGCTCCGAAACAATGCGTGCGATCGCGCGTCGTCTGTACGACCCGATTTACACGCACTGGTTCCGCGCCGAGTGGGAGGGCCTCGAGAAGATCCCCGCGAACGGCGGCGCGCTGCTGGTCGCGAACCACGCGGCTGCGGTTCCGTCCGATGCGCCGGCGATCATGCACGGCATCGAGAAGGAACTCGGTAGAGCGGTCTACGGCATGGCCGACTACTGGTTTAAGGGCATGCCCTGGCTCGGCACGATGTGGGCGCGAACGGGCGGAGTGGCCGCAGATCCCGAGAACGCCTACCGCTTGCTGCGCGAGCAAAAGAAGCTGGCACTCGTGTTCCCAGAAGGAAGCAAGGGTCCGGGCAAGACCTACAGCGAGCGCTACCAACTGCGTCGCTTCGGTCGCGGCGGCTTTGTCGAGATCGCGATGCGTTCAGGTGTGCCGATCATCCCGATCGCGGT
>JBKJQZ010000109.1:0-8141 GCA_046594835.1 Acidimicrobiales bacterium
CCTCGCTCGCGGTCGTGTTCGGAGCCATCGGAACCCTGGCGGGTTGGGGCCTCGCCGACCCAATCGTCGGACTCCTCATCAGCATCGCCATCCTGGCTGTGCTTCGCGGCGCCGCCCGTGACATCTACCGCCGACTGATGGACAGCGTCGATCCGGCCCTCGTCGACCGCGTCGAACAAGTTGTGGCTCACGTCGCCGGAGTGCATGGAGTAGACGGGGTGCGCGTCCGGTGGATCGGCCACGAACTTCACGCCGACATCGAAATCAGCGTCGACGAACACGTAACGCTCGTCGAAGCCCACAACCTCGCCGAGGAAACTCGTCACCAACTCCTCCACCAGGTTCCGCGGCTCGCCGACGCGCTCATTCACGTCAGCCCCGTTGGCGACGCGCACAACCTCACCGCGCATCACTTCACCGAAACCCGGCCGCCGCGAAATCCTGATCGAGCGCAACGCTCCGCAGGAAGGCCATGACTCCCCACCAGCTGGTATCGGCGAACCATCGTCGGGCCACTCGCCTGGGTGGCAGTACACCTTCGCGGTTCGTGGTTGCGTGTCCTTCGCCTTCAGCACCAGCGGCTCAGGCCCCAGCGGTACCCACAGCAGATAGGGCAGCGTGGAATCGGGGTCGGGTTGCGAGCGATCCGAAACACGGCCTACATCATGGCAACGAGTTCGAGCCAGCGAGCGGACGGAACGATTACGACTAACCGTGTTGGCCGTGCTCGTGAAAGGCAAGTACATGAGCCTGGTCAAGACGCGGTCCGTGCGATGCACCGAGCCACGTCGCGGTCGCATCGTGGGACCGTGACATGAGTTCGGCGGCGCGGCCGAAGTCGATGGGTGACACATCGATCGGGCACAACGGCGGCACGACCCGCAGATCCGCCTGACCCTCAAAGCGGGCGACGTCGGCCATGAGTCGCTGCTGAATCAGTAACGAGATGGAGTGCAGCGCGAGGCCAAGCGCGGTCCGCGGCGCCTCGGCGAGCGCGCAGGCAAAGCCGGTCGGCAGGACGTAGATGCAGTCTGCTCCGGCGTCGATCGCGGCTGAGATAGGCGTGTTGTTGGCCACTCCGCCGTCCATGAGATCGCGGTCGTTGATCCGCACCGCAGGAAACACCCCGGGAATCGCCGCGCTCGCGGCAATCGCGTCGACGGCCTCGCCGCGAGTAAGCAGGACTTCGCTTCCGTCGCTCACCGCCGTCGCCACCACGGTCACCGGGACGACCGCGTCTTCGAGCAACTTGTAGGAGAGCTGAGCCCCGATGAGCTTGCGCAGGCCCTGGGGCGACACCAGATGGCTGCGCCGGCCGACCATCGCTAAGAGCCCGCCAAGGGGCCGCGACGGAAAGATGTCGGAGCGACGAATGGAACGCCAGATCGTCTCGAGCTCGTCGACGGCGTTGGGTTTACCGGCGAGAAACGCGGCGTTGAGCGCACCCACCGACGTTCCAAACAACATGTCGGGGACCACGCCGCGCTCGTGGAGGGCCCGGAGCATGCCCACCTGAACCGCGCCAAGGTTGCCGCCCCCGGAGAGCACGAACGCAGTTGTCACAGACCACAGCCTTACCTACTCGGAGCGCGATCACGGTCGAGTTCGCCTTACGATCCGCTTAACAAACCCCCGTACGAGCAGTGTTAGCGCTCCTCCCCGTACCCCTCCGCATACAGTGACTTTCGATGAGCGATAAAGAGATGCGGGCCGCGGTCGACGCTGTGCCGGTGCCAGATCTCGGCGAGGCCGCGTTCACGCTGCCGCCGGCGTTGGCCGACGCCACCGTTGCGATCGTCACGACCGCGGCGCTGCACGCGCCCGACGAGGAAGGCTTCAGGGCCGGCGACCAGTCCTTCCGGATGCTCCCCCACGACCGCCGCGATCTCGTTCTGGGCCACATCAGTCCCAACTTCGACCGATCGGGTTTCGCCGCCGACCTCAACGTTGTGTACCCGCTTGATCGCCTCGACGAGCTCGTCGCTCGTGGCTCCATCGGAGCCGTCGCGCCGCGCCACCTGTCGTTTCTCGGCGCCCAGGACGACACGATGGAGACGATCCGACTCGACAGCGGACCCGCCGCCGCCCGCGCGCTTCGTCACGACGGGGTCGACGTCGTGCTGCTCACTCCGGTCTGACCACTCTGCACGCGCACGGTCTGTGTGCTCGCTCATGTTCTCGAACAACACGGCTTGGCCACAGTGGCCTTGTCACTGGTGCGCGGCCAGTCCCAGCGCGTGCGTCCGCCGCGCGTGCTGCACGGTGAGTTTCCTCTCGGGCGTCCGCTCGGATTACCGCTTGACGCCGAGTTCCAACATCGGGTCCTGGCCCACGCGTTCTCACTGCTCGAACACCGAAGCGGCCCCGTGTGGGAGGAATTCCCCGACGCCATCGCCGACGAGGGCGTAACGCCCCTCGAGTGCCGGATCCCCCCGGCCCCCGGCGCCGGCTCGGCCGCCCAAGCCGAGGCCCGTGGCCTGCGGTCGGCCTGGGAGCGCCAGTACGCCGCCACAGGACGGACGGCGTTCGGCCGCACGCTCACCACTGACACGGTGGTGGACGCCGTCGGAGCGTTCGAATCGATCGCGGCAGGCGCAGCGTGGAAGGAAGCGGGCCTCACCAACGTCATGGATGCGGCCGCTGACATCCGGGCGTACTACGAGGAAGCAGCCGCCGCACTAGCCGACCATGTCCCCGCGGCGCGCCAGGCCGAAAGTTGGCTCTACCAACAGACTGAAACCGGACGGGTCCTGCGAGACGCCCAACAAGCCATCCGCGACGCGGACGCTCCGTTCCCGGTGTGGTTCTATCTCCGCCCGATGGGCCAGCCGTGATCCGCAAACCGAGGGTGCCAGACACACGATCAAGCGAAAGGCGCGACACATGACGGCAACACGAGAACAGTCACGCAGTTCTGAGCGTCTCGTCGCCGCACCGTCGCCGCGTCTATCGGCGGCGCTGCGAATCGCGGCGGGCTTGCTGTGGCTGTCCAATATCAACTGGAAGGCACCACCCAATTTCGGCAGAGCGGCGCGGTCTTGTAGCGGACTGTGCGGATTCATCAACGCGGGAACCGAACACGGGTTTCCGGGCTGGTCCTGGCTCCTGAGCCACTTCGTCTTGCCCAACCTGACCCTCTTTGGTTACGCGACGCTGCTCATTGAGGTTTCGCTCGCAGCGATGTTGCTGTCGGGCACCCTGACCCGCGGCGCCGCGATCTTGGGTGCATTCCAAAGTCTCGCGATCGGACTCTCGGTCGCCAATGCGCCCGAGGAGTGGTACTGGAGCTATCTGCTCATGGCTGCGCTCCACGTGGCGGTGTTCGCACTGGCCGCGGGTCGCTCATACGGCGTCGACGCCATGTTGCGCCGCCGCCCGAGACTCCCGCGCTTGCTGGAGGTCTTGACATGAGCGATCAAGCCCGACGGGCGACCGCGGCGTTGCTCATTGCTTTTGGTCTCGTGATGGCAGTGGTCCAGAGTCGCAACGCAGTGTTCGCCACGCACTACACGCGGGACCTGTTGCTGTTCGGCGGCGGCAAGGACTTCCCCGACAGTTTTGGTCGCAACGTTTTTGCGGGCTCGACGGGGTTGGGCCTTTTGATCGCGATGATCGGGCTCGTCGTCGCTGCGGCGCCGCGCCGCATCGGCGCTCTCGTCGGTGGGGCAATGGTGTTGTTTGGCGTCGTACTCCTCGCCACGTTCCGATCCTCAGGCAACGTGCTAGCGGCGCGGCCCTCGTCGAGCGCGGTACTCGTCGCCGTGGGCCTAGCCCTGGCCGTCGGGCTATCGGGCGCGGCCGTCGACGCCGGCATCGCGCCCGAGCCGGAGGCAAGCGAACCAACAACGCCGGCGCCCGCCGACCCAAGGTGGCCGTGAGTCGAGTCGACCTGCTTGGCGCCGAAGACGCTCCGCTACTAGCGCGCCCGTACTACGCCGAGGGCGATCCGGGGCCAATCGTGGCGGCACTGGCCCAGGTTCCCGAGCTGCTCCACGCAACCCTGGCGTTTGTCAGTGCCACCCTCGGGCCGTCGTCGATCGACGGGCGGACCAAGGAACTCGTGATTCTCCGCACGTCGGCGGTATCACTGTGTCGATACTGCGTCGACTCGCACAGCGTGGTCGCCCTCGATACCGGCGTGAACCACGACGAGGTCGTAGCGCTCCGAGCCGTCGAGCCAGTATGGGCAGAGATTTTTGCCGATCCCCGCGAGGTCGCGCTGCTCCAATGGGTCGACGCCGTGGCCGCCGGACGGGGACCGGTGGCTGACAGCGCGGCGGCGCGAATGAAAGCCGAGTTCGCGGACCACGAAGTGGTTGAACTCACGCTTCTCATCGCGGCCACGCTCATGCTCAACCGGTTCTGCACCGCCCTTGAACTACCCACCGCTCCGGCGGTCGCCGACCGCCTTCGCGGCGAACACCTGAGGTGACCAGCGTCGCCACGGCGGTGGCTGAGGGCGTTCTCCCCGGCCGGGTGTGGATGTACAGCAACTACCACTGCAACCTCGCGTGTTCCTACTGCCTTAGCGACTCCGCGCCCGGCGTCGCCAAGCGGGCCTTGACGCCGGAGCGCATGGTGCGCGTGGCCGAGCAGGCCGCCGAGCTTGGCTTCGACGCCATCGGGGTTACTGGCGGCGAGCCCTTTCTCGACCCTCACATGGCCGGAACGCTCGCCCGGATCGCCGGCATCCTGCCGACGATCGCCCTAACCAACGGCACGCTGTTCAGCGGCGCGCGACTAGCCGCGCTCGACGCGCTCGTCGGCCGCGACATCGCCTTGCAAATCTCGCTCGACTCCGCCGATCCCGACGTCAACGACGAGGCCCGGGGTCCCGAGAACTTCGCCAAGGTCATCGAGGCCATTCCCAAACTCGTGGAACGCGGCATTCATGTTCGCCTCGCCACCACGGTCAGCGACGTCGGCCCCGAAGACGCGGCGCGTCTGTGCGCATTGCACCGCGACCTCGGGGTATCCGACGCGGACCACATCGTGCGCCCCGTGGTCCACCGCGGACGAGCCGCCGAACTCGGCGTCGGCGTGCACGCCACCCGTGACGACTTGCCGGCCGAGCTCACCGTCACCGCCGACGGCGCGTACTGGAGCCCCTTCGGCCCAACCGTCCGCGACGGCCGCGTCGACACCGATCTGCTGATCAGCCGCACCACCGACCCGCTCGTCGTCCCGGCCGAACTGTTGCTTCGCGAAGTCGAAGGTCGACCGCCGGGAACCGACACGACACTCAACATCAGGTGAGCGTGATCACACCGGGGCCCGGTCGGGCCCTCATGTCGCTACTAGGTCCTGTGTCCGGCCTGCTGACGGGCGCGGAGGTGGACGGGAATCGAACCCGCCGGACGAGGATCACCCGTCCCAACCGCTTTGAAGGCGGCGGAACCCACCAGGTATTCGGACACCTCCGCCCGCGAAGCTAGCACTGGCGTGCGCTCAGACGAACTCGACGCGCGGCGGTCCTTCGACCACGGAACCGACGATCCACCATCCGTCGTCAGCGAGTCGGCCCGCCGCCTCCGACGTCACCGCGGCAAGCAATCCACCGCTGGTCTGGGGGTCGAAGACAAGGGCCTCGCGCTCGGGCGCGACGCTGGGCGCGACCCGGCACGCGGCGCCGACCGTGGCGCGGTTGCGGGCGTCGCCGCCAGTGCGCACGCCGCGCGTAGCCGCTTCGAGCGCGCCGCCGTAGGCGGGCAACTCAGCGGCCTGGAAGCGCAGGGCGACCCCTCCCCGCTCGGCCATCTCCCACGCGTGAGCGGCCAGCCCGTAGCCGGTGACGTCGGTGCACGCGTGCGGCCCGGCACCGTCGTCGGCGGCCGCGAGCTGCTGCGCGGCACGGCGGTTCAGCCTGCGCATGAAGTTGGTGACCTCAGACTTGTCGCGGTCGTCGCCCCCCGCGAGCACCAGCCCCGTGCCGAGTGGCTTGGACAACACGAGCGCGTCGCCGACACGCCCGCCACCCTTGCGCCACACCCGATCGGGATGCACGACGCCCTGTACTGCGAGCCCGAAGATGGGCTCTTCGCCACGAATCGTGTGGCCGCCCGCGACCACGGCGCCCGCCTCGGCCACCACCGCTGCCGCCGCGGCGAAAATCGCCTCAATAACCGCGGTGGGCATGTCCTCGGGGAACACAGCCACGTTCAGCGCTAGTCGGACCTCGCCACCCATCGCGTACACGTCGGAGCACGCATTCGCCGCGGCGATGGCACCGAAGTCGGCGGGGTCATCGACGAGGGGAGGGAAGAAGTCGGTTGTCGACACGAGAGCGACGTCATCGCTCAACCGCAGCACCGCCGCGTCGTCGGCGCGGGCCAGACCGACCAATACGTCGTCGGGGTCGTGTTCGGGCTGGATCGTGGCCACCATCTGGCGGAGCAGGTCGCCCCCCCATTTGGCGGCGCACCCCCCGCAGTTCGTCCACTCGGTGAGGCGAATCGGGTCGAACGAAACTTCCCGTGCGCTCATCGGAGGCTGCGGCCGATGAGCGCGACCGTCAGTGAGCGCGTTTGGAGAAGGGAGAGCATCGCTGCGACAGTCAAGCAGCGCCCGTCGCCGCCGCGAGCGTTCCCGCCCAGAGTTCCGCGTTTTGTAATCGTCCTGCGACCGATTGGGCCGCGGTGCGGTGTTAGTCCACCGAAAGTCTGGGACCATGACGGATGGCGGAGGACGCGAACACCGGCGTCGCCATCCGCGTCGAGGGTCTAAGTCATTCGTACCCGTCGCCGGACGGGATCGTCGCGGTGCTCAGCGATCTGAACCTGGAGGTTCGGGCCGGCGGCTATCTCGCCGTCACGGCACCGTCGGGCGCGGGCAAGAGCACGCTGCTCGCCGTGCTCGGCGGGCTCGAATCGTTACAAGGCGGCGCGGTGCGCGTCGGCGAGACCGACCTCGCCGGACTGAAAGGGGACGCTCTCGCGGCGTACCGCCAAGCCACCGTTGGGTTCGTCTTCCAGCACTTCGGTCTCCTCGAGACGCTCACCGCCATCGAGAACGTGGAGTTGGCCTCCGCGTTAAGCGGCCTTGGCGCACGGGACCGGCGGGCACGTGCCCACGAGATGCTCGGCGCCGTCGGGCTCTCGCATCGCGTGAAGCACCGCGCCCTGCAGTTGTCGGGCGGCGAACGTCAGCGGGTCGCAATTGCGCGCGCGATGGTCAACCGGCCCCGGCTCGTGTTGGCCGACGAGCCAACGGGCAACCTCGACAGTGAGGCGGCCACGATGGTGATCGGATTGCTCGAGCGCTTGCGTAACGAGACGGGCTTCACCTTGGTGATCGTGACGCACGACAAAACGCTGTCGCGTCGCGGCGAACAGCACCTGGCTCTAAAGGCGGTGGTCGCGTGAGCTGGCGCGACGTCATCGCGCACGCGGCACGCAACGTTGGCCGCCGACCCGGTCGCGCTGCGCTCACCGTCGTGGCGGTCGCTCTGGCCGCGTCGCTGTTCGCAGCTCTGCTCACGATCGCGGGCACGGCGAAGACCCGCGTGCTTGATCAGCTGTCGAAGGGCGGTTCGCTGTCGGGCATCAAAGTGTCGGCCGCCAGCTTCGACCCAACCCAGGCCGGCGTGGACGACGCCCGTCCCGGCGGCGCTCGTCCACTTGACGACGCGGCACTAAAGCGATTTCGCGCGCTGCAAGGGGTGACGTCTGTACGGGCGATCCGTGCGACGGGGGCACTCGTGTTGCCGCCTACGCCGTTGAAGTTGCGCGACGGACGCAGCGTCCGGATAACTGGCGGCCGCAACCGGGCCCGAGCTGCGGGCCTCAGCTTTGAAACGATCCTCGGCGTTGAGGGCGGACTCGGCAACAACCTGCCCATCAGCGTGCTCGCCGGTCGTGTGCCCACCAGCGGCTCGCAGCGCGAGGTCGCAGTGACACCCGCATATTTGAGCCGCTTCGGCCTAGCCAAGACCGACGCTGCGGCTTTCGTCGGTGCCGAACTCGAACTCGCCGCGCCCCGCCAGACCCGCGACCCCAGTGTGGTGACGCGGGCCGAGTTTGAGCCGCGGGCGATCCTGTTTCGCCTGCGCTGGACGCAGGTAGTCGTCGTCGGCGTTGTCGCGCAAGAGGCGGCCGCCGGTTCGATCCTCGCCGACGATGTGTTGGTGCGTACCAACCGGGACT
>JBKJQZ010000148.1:0-10057 GCA_046594835.1 Acidimicrobiales bacterium
CGGAAAAGATGCGCGAAATTACGCGTCGGGTGTACGACCCGATCTACACGCACTGGTTCCGGGCCGAGTGGGAGGGCCTCGAGAAGATCCCCGCCAACGGCGGCGCGCTGCTGGTCGCGAACCACGCCGCGGCGATTCCGTCCGATGCGCCCGTGATCATGCACGGCATCGAGAAGGAACTTGGCCGGCCCGTCTACGGCATGGCCGACTACTGGTTCAAGGGCATGCCGTGGGTCGGCACGATGTGGGCGCGTGGTGGCGGCGTGGCCGCAGACCCCGAAAACGCATACCGCCTTTTGCGCGAGCAGAAGCAACTCGCCTTGGTGTTCCCCGAAGGCAGCAAGGGCCCGGGCAAGACCTACAGCGAGCGCTACCAACTTCGTCGCTTCGGTCGCGGCGGCTTCGTCGAAATCGCGATGCGCTCGGGCGTGCCGATCATTCCGATCGCGGTGGTGGGCGCCGAGGAGTCGATGCCGATCCTCGCCAAGAACGGAACGCTCGCCAAGATGCTCGGCCTCCCCTACTTCCCGATCACGGCGAACATGCTGGCCTTCGGCCCGCTTGGTGGTCTGATGTATTTCCCGACAAAATTCAAGCTGCGCGTGCTTGACCCCGTTTACTTCGACGTCCCGGCCGATCAAGAGCGGTATTCGAAAAGCCACGTGATGGACGAAGCCGACCGCATTCGCGTGATGATTCAAGACGCCCTCTACGACATGCTGCGCACGCGCACGTCGGTCTGGTTCGGCTAGTCCGATGGGCAAGCGCGTTCTCGTTACGGGCCTCGGCAGCTTCTGGGGTGGCCGCGCCGCAAAGGCGATGGAACTCGACCCCGACGTCGAGATGATCGTCGGCCTCGACACCAAGGAGCCGAAGGTCGAACTCGAACGTACGGAGTACGTGCGGGCCGATCAGAGTTACTCGATCCTCGCCCGCATCGTGGAGGCCACGCAGGTCGACACGATCGTGCACACCTTCTTAGAGATGGACAGCACCCGCATGAGCGGGCGCCAGCTGCACGAGATCAACGTGATCGGGACCATGAACCTGCTCGCGGCTGCGGGCGCGCCCGGTAGTTCCGTGCGCCACCTCGTCGTGAAGTCATCGACGCTGGTCTATGGCGCCAACCAGTCCGACCCCACGTGGTTCCGTGAGGAGATGACCCGCACCAAACCGGCGCGCACACGCGTCGAGCGCTCGATCCTGGAGGTCGAGGGTTACCTACGCGACTTCGCTGAGGACAACCCGCACGTCGTCGTGAGCCTGCTGCGGTTCTCCAACGTGCTCGGCACCGATATCACCACCGGCATCTCGAAGGCGCTGGAGATGCCGCTCGTTCCGTCGATCGCCGGCTTCGATCCGCTCGTGCAGTTCACCGAAGAAGACGACGTCATTCGGACAATTGAGTTCGTCCTGAAGAACCGTCTACCGGGCATCTACAACGTGGCGGGCGACGGCAAGGTGCCCTGGAGCGAAGTGGCGTCGATCTGCGGCAAGCGTCGCTTCCCGATGACCCCCATCGGCACGGGCATGCTCGCGTCGCTGCTGGACATGGCCCGCGCCGTAGACCTGCCCCCCGAGGTGCTCGACCTGCTCCGCTACGGACGCGGCGTCGACAACCGTCGCCTCAAGCGCGCTGGCTTCGAATACAACTACACGACCGCTGGCGCGGTGGAGTCCTTCGTGCAGGCGTCGCGTTTGCGTAAGACCGTCGGCAACTCGCGCCCGGCGTACCACTACGAGCGCGACGTCGAGACGTTCTTCCGTCACTCGCCCGCCGTCGTGCGCGACACCACGTCGTCATGAGCGCGTCGACCGTCGACCTTGCCGTCATCGAGACCGGCGTCGCGCTGGTCACGCTGAACGCGCCGGAGCGGCGCAACTCGATGGACCTGGCAATGGTCGAAGAGATCGTCGACATCGTCAACCGCTGCGTCGCCGATGACAACGTGGGCGCGTTGGTCGTAACGGGCGCCGGCAGAGGCTTCTGCGCCGGAGCCACACTCGATCATCTTGCGGGCTCCACGAGCGCCGAAGACAGCGCCAAGGTCGCCTCGGTGTACGACGGCTTCCTCGCCTTCCTCAACTGCCCAAAGCCCACGCTCGCCGCGGTGAACGGCGCGGCCGTCGGAGCGGGCATGAACCTCGCGCTTGCATGCGACGTGCGCCTCGCGTCGATGAACGCAAAGTTCGTGACCCGCTTCCTCGACCTTGGCATTCACCCCGGCGGTGGCCACACCTGGATGCTGCAACGCCTCGTCGGCCCACAGGTGGCGCGGGCGATGGTGCTCTTTGGCCAGGAGTACGACGGCGAGGCTGCGGTTCGCAACGGCTTGGCCTACGAGTGTGTCGAGCCCGACGCGCTGTTGGCGCGTGCGCTCGAGATGGGCGCACGCGCCGCGTCGGCCCCGCGCGAGCTGAGCGCCCGTACGAAGGCAACCATGCTGCGTATGGCCAACGTCGCATCGTCGCCCGAAGCGGTTGCGATCGAACTCGACGTCCAGGCGTGGTCGCTCCAGCAGCCCGACTTCAAAGAACGAATCGCGTCCTTCCAAAAGAAATCCTGAGAAGGTGTCCATCTGACGGTCTGGTGATCGTCGTAGGGGCACACCAACCCCAAGGGAGACACCATGAAATACCTGCTACTGATCTGTAACGACGAGAACGCCGAAGGCCCCAGCCAACTTGAGGCGTACGGTGCGTGGGCTCAAGAAGCCGGAACCCGCGGCGTGCTCGTGGGCGGCGAACGCCTGCGGCCGACCACTGACGCGACCACGGTCCGCGTGCGCAACGACGAGGTCCTGGTAGCCGACGGCCCCTTCGCCGAGACCAAGGAACAGATCGGCGGCTATTTCATCATCGACGTGCCGAACATCGACGACGCGGTGAAGGCCGCTGCGATGCTGCCGGGCGCCCAGGACGGCACGATCGAGATCCGCCCAATTTGGGAGATGTAGCGGACGCGGTCGCCGGTGCGTTTCGAACCGAGTGGGGACGCGTTGTTGCCACTCTCATCCGAACCACCGGCGACTGGGACCTCGCCGAGGAGTGCACGCAAGATGCGTTCGCACGTGCGCTCGACAAGTGGCCGACCGACGGCATCCCGAACAACCCGGGAGCGTGGCTGACCACCGTCGCCCGCAACGCCGCGCTCGATCGCGTCAAGCGCGCCAAGCTCGCCGACGCCAAGTACCGCACGCTCGCAGCCGACGTAGCCATGGACGACAGACCCGCTATTGAGGACGACCGGCTTCGGTTGATCTTCACCTGCTGTCACCCGGCGTTACCCCTCGAGGCACGCGTCGCGCTCACGCTGCGCACGCTCGCGGGTCTCACGACGGCCGAGATCGCGCGGGCGTTTCTCGTGCCCGAGCCAACGATGGCCAAGCGACTCGTGCGCGCAAAGGCGAAGATCCAAAACGCAGGCATCCCGTATCGTGTGCCGCCGGCTGAACTCCTCGCCGAGCGCGTACACGGCGTGCTCGCCGTGCTCTACCTGTTGTTCAACGAGGGCTATAACGCGTCGTCGGGCGACGAGGTAATCCGCCAGCACTTGTGCGACGAAGCGATCTACCTCGCCGGCGCATTGACCGAACTGATGCCCGATGGACCCGAAGCCGTTGGACTGCTCGCGTTGATGCAGTTGCACAACGCGAGGCGAGGCGGTCGCGTTGACGCGCACGGCGACCTGGTTCCACTCGAGGAGCAGGACCGTTCGACCTGGGACCTCGAGGCGATTCGTAGTGCCGTAGCGCGACTCGAAGTTGCGGAGCGGCGCGACGCGCGCGGGCCCTACCAACTACAGGCGGCGACCGCAGCGTGTCACGCGATAGCACCCGTCGCGGCGGCGACGGACTGGGCGCGCGTCGCCGCGCTCTACGACCAGCTCGCGGTGCTCGTGCCAACCCCGGTGGTGCGACTCAACCGCGCGGTGGCCGTCGGCATGGCGCAGGGTCCCGACGTCGGCCTTGACCTACTCGACGAACTGCCCGAGCTCGCCGGCTATTACCTGCTGCACGCCACTCGCGGTGATTTCGCGCGACGCGCCGGTCGCATTGACGACGCAGTCATCGCGTTCACCGAAGCACGTCGGCTCGCACCCACCGACGCCGAGCGTCGCTTTCTCCAGCGCCGGCTCGACGCGCTCCCGCGCTAGCCGCACCGTCCAACTCGTGTGCATCTCCCAGGAGTGTCCTGGGCGATGCATAAAAAGTCGTGGGTTCGCGGGAGTTAGGCGAGCCAGTCGCGGACCAGGCTGTCGCCGCGAATAGCCCACTCTTCGGCGGTGATCGCGTGGCGCATGTGGTCTTCCCACACGCCGTTGATCTCGAGGTAGCGGGTGGCGACGCCTTCCTCGCGCACGCCGAGCTTGGCCATCACTCGACGGCTCGGGCTGTTGCGCGGAATGATCGCAACCTGCACGCGGTGCAGTCCAAGCTCCTCGAAGGCGAACCGCATCGCGATCACGCACGCTTCGGGCGTGAGGCTCTGGCCGGCGTGCTTCTCGTCGATCCAGTACCCGATGTAGCAACTCTGGAACGGCCCACGCTGGATCGACGACACGTTGATCTCGCCGACAAGATCGCGGCCGAGGAACATGCCGAAGCCGTAGCCGGTGCCGAGTTGACGTTCGCGGTCACGCGCTGCGCACCGCGACGCGAACGCGCGGCGATCGATCGACGGATCGGCGTGGCCGATCGGAATACTCGGCTCCCACTTACGTAACCAACCGGCGGCCCGCGTGCGCACCTCGGTCCAGCGCTCGAAGTCGGTGGCATCGAGCGGACGCAGGACCAGGCGACGACCTGTCAACTCAATCGGAGCGCTAGCTCGCAATAACGCCATGGACTTCCCCCGTACCCGTTAGTTGGCGGATCGTATTGCGTCGATGGTCGACGGGTCCTCGAGCGACGAAAGGTCGCCGAGATCATCGCTGGTTACGACCCCGCGGACGGCGCGACGCAGCACCTTGGCGTTGCGGGTTTTCGGCAACGCCGTGGTGAACTTGACCACACTCGGCGCAAAGCTCTTCCCGAGCGCGTCCGACACGAGTTGCGTGATCTCCCCGCGCAAGGTCTCCGACGGCTCGGCGTCTTTGCCAAGCACGACGAAGCACCACAGCGCTTCACCCTTCACGTCATCGGGAATACCAACGGCGGCGCCTTCGACGACCGCGGGATGCGTAACCAGCACGGTTTCAACTTCGGCAGGGCCGAGGCGTTTCCCTGCCACCTTGATGGTGTCATCGCTACGACCGTGTAGGAACCAATCGCCCTCTTGGTCGATCGAAGCCCAATCTCCATGCACCCACACATCCGGCCAACGACTCCAATAGGTCTCTAGGTAACGATCCGGGTCCTTGTAAATGCCCCGCGTCATGCCGGGCCACGCCCTGGTGCACACGAGTTCGCCCACCCCGTCGCGCAGCGGCTCGCCGTTATCGTCGAACACGTCGACCGCCATGCCGAGGCACGGCCCGCCGAGGCTCATTGGCTTGATCGGGAGTACGGGATGGGGCGACAGGAAACACGCCCCTACCTCGGTGCCTCCGCTGATGTTGATGAGGGGGCAGCGGCCACCACCGACCACCTCGAAGTACCAACGCCACGGCCCTTCGTTCCACGGTTCACCCGTTGACCCCAGGACGCGTAGCGCGGACAAATCGTGCGCGCGCACCGGTTCGTCACCGTGGGGCATGAGCGCTCGGATCAATGTTGGGCTGATACCGAGGATGGTCACCTTGTGCGCCTCCAGGAACGACCACAGCCGATCAACTTCGGGCCAATCCGGCGCGCCCTCGAACAGCGCGAGCCGGGCGCCATTGGCGAGCGCGCCAGCCACTTCCCAGGGGCCCATGATCCAACCCATGTCGGTGAACCAGAACAACGTGTCGGTGCTGCGGCAGTCGAACTGGAACGCGACCTCTTCGGCCACCTTGGTAAGGAACCCGGCGTGCACCGAGATGGTGCCCTTGGGTCGACCGGTCGTGCCTGATGTGTAGGCGATGAACAACGGGTGCTCGCTGTCAACGGCCACCGCATCGAGCGGCGACGAGGACGGCTCGGGCCAGTTGCGTCCGACGCACAACACGGTGGTCACCGTCGGAGATTCCGCAACGGCTTCCTCGGCGACGCTGATCATGTTGATGGTCTTGCCGCGTCGGTTTGCGCTTTGGGCGGTGAGCAGCGCCTTGGCTTCGGCGTCTTGGAGTCGCGTCGCGACGGCGCCCGCGCCGTAACCCGAAAACAGCGGGAGGAACACGGCGCCGATCGCCATCACGCCGAGCATGGCGGCAACCGTCTCGGGCAGCATCGGCATAAAGACGCCGACGGTGTCGCCGACGCCAACGCCTGCGTTGCGCAACGCCTGCGCGACACCGCTCGCCGCGTTCGTGAGTTCGCCGTAGGTCCACTCGCGTACGGCGCCGCTTTCGCCTTCCCACACGATCGCGGGCGCGTCTGAAGGATGCCCAAGCAGGGTGTCGACCGCGTTGAGCGTGCCCCCGTTGAACCACGTCGCCCACGCGATGCCCTTGTCGGTGTTGACGACTTCGCCGTAAGGCGTGCGGAATTTGATGCCAAGGTGCTGGACGACTTCGTCCCAAAACCACTGCGGCTCCGTTACGGACTTCTCCAGCAGCGCGGTGAAATCAGGCGCGTGCACCTTGGCCATGAACGCGCCCACGTTGGTCTCTTCAACCGGACCGGGAAACCACACGGCTTCGCTCACGGTCACCAGGTGACGACTTCGTCGAGCGCAGCGAGAAGCGCCGTAACGTTGCGCAGCCGCGCCGTGTGACCCATGCAGCCGATGCGCCACGCCTTGCCGGCCATCGGGCCGACGCCGCCGCCGATCTCGATGCCGAAGCGTTCGAGCAGGGCGCGGCGAACGAACGCGTCGTCCACACCGGTCGGCACCCACACGGTCGTGAGTTCGGGAAGGCGGTTAGGCGCCGGGGCGATCAGTTCGAAGCCGCGCTTTTCGAGCCCGTCCTGCAGCGCCTTGCCCGCCTCGGCGTGGCGGTCCCACGCGTTACGCAGGCCCTCCTCGAGGATCACACCAAGGCCGGCGTGCAGGGCGAAGATCATCGAGATCGGCGCGGTGTGGTGGTACCGACGCGCCCCCCCGCCTCCACCTGTGTACGCGGCGATCTGGGTGAGATCGAAGTACCAGCTCTGCGGCTTCTCCACGATGCGGGCGCGCGCCGCGGCGGAGTACGTCAGTGGCGCGAGGCCCGGAGGCACGCCCAGACATTTTTGCGTGCCCGCGTACGCAATGTCGACGCCCCATCCGTCTATGTCGAGTTCGATGCCGGCGATCGAGGTAACGCAATCCACGAGCAGGAGCGTGCCCTCGGTCTTTCCCGCACCGAGCGGCGCGATGTCGTTCCGGATGCCGGTGGAGGTCTCGGCGTGGACGACGGCGATGATGGCCGGGTTGGGGTGGGCGTCGAGCAGCACCTGTGTGTCGAGGGCGGTGCCCCACTCGGCGTCGACGCGCACGATCTCGGCCCCACAGCGTGCCGCCACATCGCACATGCGCTCACCGAACAGCCCGTTGACACCGACCACAACCACGTCGCCCGGCTTCACCACGTTGACGAACGCAGCTTCCATCCCGGCCGAGCCGGTGCCGCTGATCGGCAGCGTGAGGGCGTTGGTTGTCTGGAACACAGTGCGCAGGCGTTCGCACGTTTCGTCGAGGAGAAACAGGAAATCGGGATCAAGGTGACCGAGCATCGGCCGGCCCAGTGCCTCGACAACTTCGGGGTAGGGATTGCACGGGCCGGGGCCCATCAGGATTCGGTCGGTCAACACAAGGCAATAATGCCCGCATGGGAATGTCGTATGACGAAGCGGTGGCTGCGACCACCGGACCGGGGCAAGTGTTCGCGCTCGAAGAAGCGAACGTTCGGGGGATCCCGACCCGGGTCTTCAAGAACGCTCCGCCGACGTTGCGAGACTTCCTGGGGTCAGCCCGACTGCGAGGTGACCGCGACTTTCTCGTGTACGAAGACGAGCGCTGGAGCTTCGACACGGTCATGGCGCACGTCGACGCGCTCGGCGCGACCCTGATCAACCGCTACGGGGTGCAGAAGGGCGACCGCGTCGCGATCGGCATGCGCAACTACCCCGAGTGGGTGGTGGCGTGGGCGGCGATCGTGTCGATCGGCGCGATCAGCGTGTCATTGAACGCGTGGTGGACCGACGACGAACTCGGCTTCGCGCTCGAAGACTCAGGGACCAAGGTGCTCATCGCCGATCCCGAGCGCGCCGCACTCGCTCGCGGTGCCGCGCAGCGCCTCAGCTTCGCGACCTTGGGCGTGCGTTACGGCAACACCGCCGCGCCCGACGGCGTGGACAAATACGAAGACGTCGTCGAGATCGGCACCACCCCACCGCCAATCGACATCGATCCTGACGACGACGCGACGATCCTCTACACCTCGGGCACCACCGGTCGCCCCAAGGGCGCGGTGTCGACGCACCGCGCGATCGTGAACTCGATCATGGGCTTCGCGTCGCGGACGGCCGTCGAGCGCCTCCGAAACCCGAAGGAACCCGACATCCTCAACCCGGACGCCGGGGCCAACCCGGTGTCGTTCATTCTTATCGTGCCGCTGTTCCACGTGACCGGTGGCGTGCCGGTGATGCTCAGCTGCTTCGGCAGCGGGCTCAAGTTGGTGATGATGCACAAGTGGGATCCGCTCCGCGCGCTCGAGCTAATCGAGCGGGAGAAGATCACCAACTTCGTGGGCGTGCCCACCCAGAGCTGGGATCTCCTCGAGACGCCCGAGTTCTCGAAGTTCGACACCTCGTCGCTGCTTTCGGTCGGCGGCGGCGGCGCGCCAGCACCCCCCAAGCTCGTGGGTCGGGTGGCCAACTCGTTCAAGAAGGCGTCGCCAAGCATCGGCTACGGCATGACCGAGACCAACGCGTACGGCCCCGGCAACTCCGGCGACGACTACATCACCCACCCGACGTCGACGGGCCGCGCCGCGCCCGGTCAGCTGCTCGCCATCCGCGACGAAGACGGCACGGACCTTCCGGTGGGTGAACGCGGCGAGATCTGGTTCCAGGGCCCGTCGCTCATTCGTGGCTATTGGAATCGACCCGACGCGACCGCCGAGACCATCGTCGACGGTTGGCTGCGTTCAGGCGACCTCGGCCGTCTCGACGACGAGGGCTTCCTCTACATCGAGGACCGCGCCAAGGACATGATTCTGCGCGCGGGCGAGAACGTGTACTGCGCCGAGGTCGAGGCCGCGATCTACGAGCACCCCGCCGTGTACGAAGCCGCCGTGTTCGGCGTGCCCCACGAGCGCCTCGGCGAGGAAGTCGCCGCGGTAATCCTCACGCGTGACGGCATGGAACTGACCGAACACGAACTGCAAGAACACGTGCGCGTACGGCTTGCGAACTTCAAAGTGCCGACCCGGGTGCACTTCGTTTCCGCGCAGCTTCCAAGGAATCCCGCCGGCAAGATCCTCAAGCGGGAGCTTCGGGCGCACTTCGACGATTAACCAACGCGTCCCTAAACGGCACTTTGATGACGCGCGTTTGGCGCCACTGTGACGCCCCGCGGAAGCCTCGCGTCCTTCGGTGTTACACCCCTTCTGTATAACTACATCGATGACATTTGCACCGCCGGTGAGCGAGCTTGGCTCGTTCGAGATCCACGGAGACGGGCTATCGCTGGCCGCTGCCGTGCGGTGCCACGACCAGCAAGAGGCCCGCATGTGTGCCGCGCTCGGCGAGTTCGACGCCTCGCGCTTGTGGAGGTCGCCGGGTTTGCTTCCACGCATGAGTGGCTGAAGGACCACGGTTTCCACCCGCGGGACGCGTTCGAGATGGTCAAGCTGGCGCGGAAGCTGCGCCAGCTGCCGGGCACGGCCGCCGCGTGGATCATCGGCGAGCTCACCGGCGGGCAGGTGCGGATCATCACCAACCTTGTTGTGGATCGACACTTGCGACTGTTTGCTCTGCACGAACCCGAGCTGCTCCGACACCTCGCTGGTTTGTCGATCGACGACACCCTCGCCGCGATTCGTGTGTGG